>CAVEMF010000009.1:0-5079 GCA_963616715.1 Ruminococcus bromii
GCACCACCCCCTGCCCCTTGACCCTTGCCCCCCTGCCCCATGCTACTAACCGCTACGAACCACTTCCTATAAAAAAAACACAAGGAGTTAATATATATGGAAAAAGGCATTGTGATTCAGGGAGCTCGGCAGAACAATCTGAAAAATATTGATCTCGAGCTTCCTAGAAATCAATTGATCGTATTCACCGGCCTCTCGGGGTCGGGGAAGTCTTCTCTGGCATTTGACACCATCTATGCGGAGGGCCAGAGAAAGTATGTCGAGTCTTTGTCCGCCTATGCCCGCCAATTTTTGGGGCAGATGAATAAGCCGGATGTGGATAAGATTTCCGGGTTGTCGCCGGCGATTTCTATCGACCAGAAATCCACCAGCCACAATCCTCGCTCCACGGTAGGCACGGTGACGGAAATCCACGACTATCTCCGTATGCTCTATGCCCATGGGAGTCGCGCCTTCTGCCCTCATTGCGGCAAGCCCATCCGCCGGCAGACGGTGGACCAGATCGTAGACGCTTTGATGGCGCTGGGCGAGCGGACGAAGCTTATGATCTTAGGCCCTGTGGCCACGGCGAAGAAGGGGACTCACAAGAAGCTTCTGGAGGAGCTCAGGAAGGAAGGCTATGTCCGTGTCCGCGTGGACGGGGAAGTGTTGCCGCTGTCCGATGACATCGAGCTGGAGAAAAATAAAAAGCATACCATCGAAGTGGTGGTGGACCGCATCATCGTGAAGGAGGGCATCATCCGTCGCTTGACGGACTCGGTAGAAGCGGCGCTGAAACTGGGCGAAGGCATGATGGTGGCCGCTGTTATCGGTGGAGAAGACACCGTTTTCAGCACCCATTTCTCTTGCCCGGACTGCGGGATTTCCCTTCCCAAGCCGGAGCCCCGTATTTTCTCCTTCAATAATCCCTTCGGCGCTTGCCCGGCCTGCATGGGCCTTGGCGCCTCGCTGGAAGCCGATTTCCATCGCATCTTGCCGGACCACAGCCTGTCCTTCCGACTGGGGGCCATCAAGCCATTTCCTTATAATAAGGACAATTGGCTCTATCGCATGCTCGATGCGTTCCTCAAATCCTATGGCCTCACCATGGACGCGTCTTACGACGATTTGCCCGATGAGGCCAAGGTGGAGTTTGAGCATGGCGGCACGGAGCTGCTCACTTTCAAATACACCAACCAAGAAGGAGAGACCAAGACGTACCAGCGCGTTTTCGAGGGCATCGTCCCCATGACCAAGCGCCGCTACGAAGAGGCGTGGACGGAGAAGATGAAGGAAACCCTGGCGAATTATTTGCGGGAGAAGCCTTGCCCCGTGTGTCACGGTGCCCGCCTTCGTCCCGAGAGCTTGGCCTTCCGCGTAGGAAATAAAAATATCGCCGAAATGTCCGACATGGCGGTGGTGGATCTTTTGGATTTCCTGGAAACGCTGGAGCTGTCGGAAAAGGAAAAAATTATCGCCGACCAGATCCTTCGAGAAGTGAAAAGCCGCCTGTCGTTCCTGGTGAATGTGGGCTTGGATTACCTTACCCTGTCTCGCGGCGCAGCTACCCTGTCCGGCGGCGAGGCGCAGCGCATCCGCCTGGCCACCCAGATCGGCAGCGGCCTGGTGGGGGTGCTCTACATCCTAGACGAGCCGTCCATCGGCCTGCACCAAAGAGACAATGACAAACTTCTGGCAACCCTGAAAGGCATGCGGGATTTAGGAAATACGCTGATCGTGGTAGAGCATGACGAGGACACCATCCGTACGGCAGACTGGGTCGTGGACATCGGCCCCAGCGCCGGAGAAAATGGCGGCCACGTGGTAGCCCAGGGCACGCCGGAAGATGTGAAGAACGTGAAGGACTCCATCACCGGCATGTATCTTCGCGGCGAGAAATACATCCCGCTTCCGGCGGAGCGGCGAAAAGGAAATGGACTTTTCCTCACTATCAAAGGGGCCGCGGAGCACAATCTGAAGCACATCGATGTGTCCATTCCTTTGGGGACTTTCACAGTGGTGACGGGGGAATCGGGCTCCGGTAAGAGTACCCTTGTGAATGAAATCCTCTACCAGGGCCTTTGCAATATCAAAAATCACACCTCCTACGGCGCAGGCCAATACGACGCCATGGAAGGCGTGGAGTATGTAGACAAAATCATCGACATCGACCAGCAGCCCATCGGCCGCACGCCGCGGTCGAACCCGGCCACCTATACCGGCGTTTTCAATGACATTCGCGAGCTGTACAGCCAGACCGCCGAGGCGAAAATGCGAGGCTACAAGCCCGGCCGCTTCAGCTTTAACATCAAAGGCGGCCGCTGCGAGGCTTGCCACGGCGATGGCATCATCAAGATCGAAATGCAGTTTCTGTCCGATGTCTATGTGCCCTGCGAAGTGTGCCACGGCGCTCGATATAATCGCGAAACCTTGGAAGTGCGGTACAAGGGGAAAAATATTTCCGATGTGCTGAATATGACCGTCGATGAAGCGGTGCCCTTCTTTGCAAACCACGATAAAATTCTGCGCAAGCTCCAGACGCTGCAGGAAGTGGGTCTCGGTTACATCCACCTGGGCCAGCCAGCCACCACCATGTCCGGCGGCGAAGCCCAGCGCGTGAAGCTGGCCACTGAGCTCATGCGCCGCGGCAGCGGAGACACGCTCTACATCTTGGACGAACCCACCACCGGCCTTCACAGCGAGGATATTCGCAAACTTTTGATTGTGCTGGAAAAATTGGTGGACCAAGGAAATACAGTGGTAGTCATCGAGCACAACCTGGATGTGGTGAAGACCGCGGACTATATCATCGACCTCGGCCCCGAAGGCGGCGACAAAGGCGGCGAAGTGGTGGCCACCGGCACGCCGGAGGAAATCTGCAAGGTCCATCGCTCCTACACCGGCCAGTACTTGGGCCCGGTGATCGAGAGGACGAAGGAGTTTATGAAAAAAACAAGTAATCGGTAGTCGGTGGTCGGTAGTCGGGAGGCGCGTACCTGCTTCCTCACTCACGCCGAGTCCGGTTATCGTCATAGTAGTCGGTAATCGGTGGTCGGTAGTCGGGACACATTTGATGATAGCGTCCTACTCGTTGATCACCAAATTGATAGCAGAAACACAATGAATGGGGTTATCGTTAAATGCGCCCTGACTACCGATTACCGACCACCGACCACTAAGTCAATGGCGGTAATGCCTCTCTGTATGCACTAGCCCAAATTGCGAACCGACTACCGACTACCGACCACCGACTACTAAATAATGGCTTTTGTTTTCTGTGCAGTAAGGATAACTATGTTAGATGTGAACGAAAAAATCCGCGCCAAGGTGGAGGCGCTGCCTGACAGTCCCGGGGTGTATCGCTGGAAGGACAAGGACGGGCGGATCATCTATGTGGGCAAGGCGAAGAATCTGAAGAACCGCGTCCGTTCCTATGTGCGGGAGGATAAGAAGCGGTCACCGAAGGTGGCGGCCATGATTCGCCACGCCGAGGATTTGGATATCACCATGACCGCCACGGAGATGGAAGCGCTGATTCTGGAGTGCAATCTCATCAAAGAAATCCACCCGAAGTACAATATTTCCCTTCGGGACGATAAGTCTTACCCCTATGTGAAGCTCACGGTGGGAGAAGAGTGGCCGCGCATTTTTGTGACTAGAAATATTCGCCGCGATGATGGAGCGAAATATTTCGGGCCATTTACCGATGTGGGAAGTCTTCGGCAGACGCTCTCCCTCCTTCGGCGTTACTATCCGGTGCGGACTTGCCGCTCTTTGAAAGTGCCGCGGCCTTGCTTGCAGTACCACATGCATCTTTGCGCCGGTCCCTGCGGCGGCCACGTGAGCCATGAGGAATACAAAGGCTATGTGGATACCGTCGCCGCCCTTTTGGAAGGGAAAAGCACGGCGCTGGTGAAAGAGCTGCAGAGGGAAATGCTAGAAGCTTCGGAAAATTTGGATTTCGAAAAAGCGGCCAAGCTGCGAGACCAGGTGAAAGCCATCCAAAGCGTGCAGGAGCGGCAGCACATCGTCTGCGCTGACGGCGACTTCGATGTGGTGGGCTTTGCCCGAGATGGCAGTCACGCAGGGCTGGAGGTTTTTTATATCCGCTATGGCCGTATGGTGGGGAAAGAAAATTTCAGCATCCCCGACAGCAGCTCAGAAAGTGATGAGGAAATCGTCATCGCTTTCCTTCGCGATTTCTATGGGGAGAACCCAACTTCCGTGCCGAAGGAAATCATTTTGCCGCTGCTGCCGGAAGAGAAAAGTTTGCTGGAAGATTGGCTCACAAAGCTTCGGGGCAGCAAAGTGGAAATGCTGCTGCCCGAGCGCGGCTTCAAGCGGCGGCTGAAGGACATGGCCATGTCCAATGCGGCGAAATATCTGTCTGATAAAAAGCTGCAGTGGGAGTACCAGGACGCCCGCGAGCAGGGGGCTGTGAAGAAATTGAAAGAGCTCTTAGGCTTGCCCCACCTGCCGGAGCGGATGGAGTGCTTCGATATTTCTCACAACCAAGGCGCCGAGACCACCGGCTCCATGGCGGTCTTTGAACACGGCCGCCCGGCGAAGAGCGAGTATCGGAGATTCAAACTCCGCACCACCCAGGGCCATGCCGACGATTTCAAATCCATGGCGGAAGTCATGAGCCGCCGCTATGGAAATGAGAAGGATTGGCCAGAGCCGGACCTCATCGTCTTGGACGGGGGCTTGGGGCAGATGAGCGCCGCCATCCCGGTGATCCGAGAGGCCGGCTGCACGGCGCCGGTCATCGGCCTTGCCAAGCGCATCGAGGAAATCTACGTGGAAGGGAGTGACGTGCCCATCGTGCTGGACCATCACGAACCGGCGCTGCAGCTTCTCCAATTTCTCCGCGACGAAGCCCACCGCTTCGTCATCACCTATCATAGGAAATGGACGAACAAAAGAAATACGGAGTCCGTGCTGGACCACATCGAAGGCATCGGCCCCAATCGCAGAAATGCCCTGTGGCACGCCTTCCGGTCCCTGGATGAAATGAAAAAAGCCACCGAAGAAGAGCTGGCCCAAGTGCCCGGCATGAACAAACGCGCTGCCGCCAACGTCTATCGCTTCTTCCATATG
>CAVEMF010000009.1:5089-17449 GCA_963616715.1 Ruminococcus bromii
TATGCGGAAAGACGAAAAACAACTTATCCTCGCCGGCATGACGCCGGAGGAAATAGAAGAATAGAAAGAGAATCGGGATAGCCTCCCGGTTCTTTTTTATTGGCTAGAGAGGAAAACGTTTGGGGTTTTGTAGTCGGTGGTCGGTAGTCGGTAGTCGGGACGCATTTGATGCTATCCACATATAGCGGTATCACCGGTATTTGTGAACTGACGTCAATTGCGCCCCGACTACCGACTACCGACTACGAAACCACCAATCGTGAAAACCAAATTCCTCTAAAGTGGCGCCTCCCCACCACCCACTTTTCCCTTCCTGCTGCCCCAAAAAGAAAATATTTCCGGCGGCGGGGGATGCGCAGTGTTCTGATTTCCTTCGGTGAAATCGGAGAAAATAAAGACTCGGGCAGCAGAATGAATTTCTTTGCTGCCCGAAAAACTTCATTGTCACAAAGTGGTGGAATGTGGTAGAATGTGGGTGAATGTGGAGGAGGTGGAAGGATTATGTTCATGAATGAATATTCTCATACCATAGACGCCAAAGGGCGCATGATCCTTCCCGCGAAGTTTAGAGACGAGCTGGGAAGTCATTTTGTATTGGCTCCGGGCTTGGACACTTGCCTCTGCATTTATCCGAAAGAGCGCTGGGATGCGCTGATCGCGCGGCTGCAGAAGCTGCCTTTCACCAATCGCAATGTGCGAAAGGTGATGCGCCACTTGATTGGCCGCGGCACGGAAATGGAATGTGATCGGCAGGGGCGTATTTTGATCCCTGCTCATTTGCGCGCCTTCGCGCAGCTGAAGAAAGATGCTCTCATTGTGGGGACCGGGCCCATCATTGAAATCTGGGATCCGGAACTTTTGGAGCAGGATGAAGGCGGAGAAGACATCGCAGCCATTGCGGACTCTTTGGATTTGCCGCTGAATTTTGATTTGTAAGGGGATGGAACATGGAATTTCAACACACCACAGTCCTTTTGGGGGAAATGATTGACCATATCTTGACCGATCCCCATGGCATTTATGTCGATTGCACCTTAGGTGGGGGAGGGCACTCCTTCGCTATGGCCCAGAGGCTCGCAGAAGATGCGCTTTTGATCGGCGTGGATCAGGACGAAGAAGCCATCGAAGCCGCATCGAAACGCTTGGAGACGGCAGCCTGCCGTCATCTGGCGGTGCGGGATAATTTTTCCCACATTCATGACGTTTTGGCGTCTCTCGAAATCGAAAAGGTGGATGGATTTATTTTCGACCTGGGCGTATCGTCCCATCAGCTCGACGATGGGAGCCGCGGCTTCTCGTACATGAATAACGGCCGCTTGGATATGCGGATGGATCAGAGAAATCCACTCACTGCCTATGATATCGTCAATACTTACGAGGAAGAGGAGCTTGTCCGCATCATTCGCGACTATGGCGAAGAGCGGTGGGCGAAGCGAATCGCGCAGTTTGTCTGCGAATTTAGAGAAAAGAAACCCATCGAGACTACAGAAGATCTGGTGGGTGTGATCAAAGCGGCCATCCCGGCTCGTGCTAGAAGAGATGGACCGCACCCGGCGAAGCGCACCTTCCAGGCCATTCGCATCGAGGTGAATAATGAACTGGGGATTTTGAAGGACACCATGGAAGCTTGCGTTTCCCATTTGAAAGTGGGCGGCCGCATCGGCGTCATCACCTTCCAGTCCTTGGAAGACCGGATCATCAAGAAAGCTTTCAAGGAAATGGAGCGGGACTGCATCTGCCCGCCGGAGCTTCCGGTGTGCATGTGCCATCACCATCGGCTCATCAAGTCCGTGGGAAAAGCTATGAAACCCAGTGATAAGGAAATCGAAGAAAATCCGCGTGCCAGAAGCGCGGTTCTTCGAGTAGCAGAAAGGGTTTAGTGGTCAGTAATCAGTGATCAGTAATTAGGGGCTGCCGGGTCTTCACTGTACAGGAAATCATGGGAGTGGGGAAACAGGTGCGTGTGCCCTGATCACTAATCACTGATCACTAATCACTAAACCACCAGCGTATTACACCAAGGTCGTAGGGAGAGATTTTGTATGATATCACAAAATGCAGACGCTATCGGTTACATATCCTCCATACCAGAAAGAGAAGCCGCTTCCCCGCGGGTCTTGCGGGAAGGGGTCGCTTCGCGCGCCGTATTTCGCAATGTGATATGGGTGATTGGGATGATTCTATTTCCTGTGGCGTTGGCCGTTTTACTGAGCGGAGCCAATGCGGAGGAAGAGTATCGCATGCAAGGCATACGTCACGAAGTGATGACCATGGCCAAAGAAAATGCGGTGATGAAGCTGGAAGTATCCCGTCTGGAGGCACCGGTGCGGGTGCAGCAGATCGCAGAAACCAAGCTGGGCATGAGTTTGCCCCTGCGCGCGGTCTACGGCGGCGCTGACCCGGTGGTACCGGATGAAAATAGGGGAAGATGATAGTGATTTAGTGGTCAGTGATCACTGATTACTAATCACTGTTCACTAACAAGTTAGCGTTTTTTTAATCGATACCAACAATGAAAGGGGCTGTGAAGATGATTTTTCATTTTTTCACGGCCTCTTGTGCTTCCTGCTCATTTAGGCTAATATAAATAGTGGCATTCAAGGCGGTTTCGCCTGATTTCCCAAAATCTTATTAGAGGTGACTGATTTGAAAAAATTAGCAGAATTATTGGAAAAGACTCCCTATGTGAAAGTCGAGGGAGCCAAAGATATAGACATTTTGGATGTGACCGCTGACTCCCGCGAAGTGAAGGAAGGCAGCTTATTCATTTGCCTCGTGGGCGCTCATGTAGATGGCCACCGGTTCGTACAATCGGCAGCGGAAAAAGGCGCGAAAGCCATCGTGGCATCGAAGCCCGTAGAAGCACCGGAAGGCGTTTCCGTCGTATATGTAGAAGATACCAGAAAGGCCATGGAGGACATGGTGCCTTTCTTCTTTGATTATCCCGCAGAAAAAATGCGGATGATTGCTTTGACCGGCACCAATGGGAAAACCACCACCACCCATGTGATTAGCCACATTTTGGAAGAAAAAGGCTACAAGACCGGCGTCATCGGCACCATTCATGCGCTGATTGGCGATAAGGAGCTGCCGACCCACAATACCACCCCCGATGTCATCGATTTGGAGAGACTGCTCTACCAGATGGCTGAGGAGAAGGTGACCCATGTGTGCATGGAGGTTTCCTCTCACGCTTTGGTGATGGGCCGCGTGGCAGGCTGCGAATTTGATAATGCAGTTTTTACCAATTTGACAGAAGATCACTTGGATTTCCACAAGACCATGGATAACTATGCCAAGGCCAAGGCGATCCTTTTTGCTATGATTTCCAAGGAAGGACAGCAGAAGGATAATAAAGCCGCTTGGGTAAACATCGATGACCCCTATGCTCACGTCATGGAAGAGGCGGTCAATCCGAAGGTCTGCGGGCTTCATACCTACAGCATGTTGGATGAAAAAGCGGATCTCTATGCCTTTGATAGCCGCTTCACCGGGAAATCCTCTGCATTTAAAGTGAAATATCAGGGAAAAGTATATGAAGTGGAGACCAAATTGGCGGGCCGCTTCAATATTTACAATACCTTAGGCGCCATGGGCGCAGCTCTTTCCGAAGGCATTCCCATGGAAGAGGTCGTGAAATCCATGAAGACTTTCCACAGCGTGCCGGGGCGTTTTGAGCTCATCGATGAAGGCCAGTCCTTCACGGTGGTGGTGGACTATGCCCATACACCGGACGGATTGGAAAAGATTTTGACCACCGCCCAGGAAATTACGAAGGGAAAAATCATCGTCGTCTTTGGTTGCGGCGGCGACAGAGATAAATTGAAGCGCCCCATCATGGGACGTATCGCTGCGGAGAATGCGGACATCGCTATCGTTACCAGCGACAATCCTCGCACCGAGGATCCGGATACCATCGTGGCAGAAGTGGCCGCTGGCGTGAGGGAAATCAAGGAGAAGAAGCCTTCTTTGGAATATGAAGTGATCGTAGACCGCAGAAGTGCGATTCAGAGGGCCATCGAGCTGGCCAAGGGCGACGACATCGTCCTCATCGCCGGCAAGGGCCATGAAGATTACCAGATTTTGAAAGATAAAACCATTCATTTCGACGATAGGGAAGAAGCGCGCAAAGCACTGAAAGGGTGAGACTCATGGCTGCCTTTACCATAGATGAAATTATGAGAGCCTGCGGGGCGAAGCTTCTTTCCCGCGGCAGCGAACCGGACATGAATGGCGTGAGCACTGACACTCGTTCTATTCAGAATGGAAATGTATTTATCGCGCTGAAAGGCGAAAATTTTGATGGCCATGCTTTTGTGGAAAAGGCATGTGAAGCCGGCGCGGCCGGTGTCATTATTTCCGATGAAAAGGTGGCGGCGAAGGCCGCAGCCGGTGTATCTGTATTCTTGGTATCGGATACTCTGCAGGCTTTGGAGGACTTGGCCCATTTCCATCGGATGCGTTTTCATATCCCGGTGATCGGTATCACCGGTTCCAATGGGAAAACCACCACCAAAGACATGACTGCCTCTGTCTTGGCGTCCCGCTTCCGCGTGTGCGCTACCCAGAAAAATTTTAATAATGAAATCGGTCTCTCCATGACGCTTCTTTCCATGACGAAGGAGACAGAAGTGTGCGTGGTAGAAATGGGAATGCGCGGGTTTGGCCAGATCGCTGAGCTTTGCCGCATTGCCAGCCCCACCATCGGCATCGTCACCAATGTGGGCACCTCCCACATCGGTATCCTGGGAAGCCAGGCAAATATCGCCAAGGCGAAAGCAGAGCTTATCGAAGCGCTCCCGGCAGATGGCACGGCCATCCTGAATGGCGACGACCCCTATGTGAAAGCCATGGCGGACCATTTCGCAGGGAAAGTGATTTCCTATGGCGTCAAAGGGCGCTATACCGTGCGAGGGAGCGACATCCGCTACGAGGCGGATCACACCCAATTTACCTGCACGTCATTTGATGAAGCGTTCAAGGTAAAGTTGAATCTGTTGGGGATTCACAATGTCTATGACGCCTTAGCGGCTGCTGCAGCGGGCCGCGTGGTGGGCGTGGATGCCAGAAAAATACAGAAAGCATTGGCGGATTTCCGTCCCACCGGGCAGCGGCAGACGCTCCTTGATGTAGGCGGGATTTCCGTCATGGATGATTCCTATAATGCCAATCCGCTCTCTATGGAGATGGCGTTCCGTTCGCTGAAGCAATTGCCGGCGAAGCACCATTTCCTTGTCTTGGGAGACATGGGCGAGCTTGGCGACATGGAAGAACAGTTGCATTATGAAACCGGAGAAAAAGCGGCGGAAATTGGATTTGATGGTCTCATCGCCGTAGGCCCGCTTTCTAGGAAATTGGCAGAAGCCGCCGAGAAAGGCGGTCTTCCTGCGATTTGCTGCGACACCTGTGAAGAAGCAGCAAAGCACCTTTTGCACCTGGCAAAGCCGGGGGACGCGGTGCTGGTGAAAGGCTCCCATTATATGCATATGGAGGCTGTGCCGAAATTCATGAGGGGAGTTCTGGAAACGAATGGAAACTAATTATTTGCTATATCTGCTGGAAGCCGCTGTGGCTACGATTTTGATTGGCTTCGTAGGTTTGCCGCTTTTGAAGAAACTAAAAGCCCGGCAGTCCATCCGGACCGAGGGACCGAAATCCCATCGGGCCAAGAGTGGTACGCCTACCATGGGCGGGCTGTTCATGCTGGCAGCTATGGTCATTGTAGTTCTTTTCAATCACTTACTGGATCCATCGGTTTTGTGGATTTTATTCCTTACTTTGGGCCATGGGCTCTTGGGATTTTTGGATGATTTCATCAAAGCGGAGAAAAAGAGAAATCTGGGTCTCACAGCAAAGCAGAAAATGCTTGGACAAATTATTTTGGCCGTCCTCTTCTGCTGGGGCGTGGTAGACACTTTGGGGCTTCCGTACTCCATCGCCATTCCTTTTACTTCCTTTGAAATTTCTATTGGCTATCTCTATTATCCCTTCGTGCTGCTTGTCATCGTAGGGGCATCGAATGCAGTGAATCTGACTGACGGCCTGGACGGTCTTGCTTCCGGCTGCTGCGTCATTTCTTTCTCTGCCTATGCGCTTTATTGCTACCTGACCGGCTTCCACGATTTGGGATATTTCATCATTATTTTGGCCGGTGCCTGCGCCGGTTTCCTGTTTTTCAATTATCATCCGGCGAAGGTATTCATGGGAGACACGGGTTCCCTGGCTTTGGGCGGCGCTATCGCAGGGATTTCTGTGATGACCCGCACCGAGCTCCTTCTGGTTTTCATCGGATTGATTTTTGTATTAGAAGCTTTGTCTGTCATTATTCAAGTCATTTCCTTCAAAACGACGGGGAAGCGTGTCTTCAAGATGAGTCCGCTGCACCATCATTTTGAATTGTCCGGTTGGAGCGAAGTCCGAGTGGTATGGTCCTTCTGGATTTTTGAAGGCCTCGCTGCCTGCTTGGCTCTGATGCTTACGATTTATATGTTGTAATTTGATGGAGAAGGCGAGAAATTAAAGGATGGAGAATGTGTAGAAATACAATGGATTCGTTCTCCTTATCTCATGGTCTCACCATCTCACCATCTCATCTCTCTATTTGCCAGGAGGTATTTTCATGAAAAATGTATTGATCCTCGGCGCCGGTATCAGCGGATTGGGGGCTGCTCATGTGCTTTTGCGCCATGACGCGAAGGTTCTGATTTCTGATCTGAAAGACAATGTAAGTGATAAAAAAGAAAAAGCCGCTTTGGTAGAGCAGGGGGCGGAATTCCGCTTCGGGCCCCAGACCGGCGAACTTTTGGACGGTATGGATGCCCTGGTGGTTTCGCCTTCCGTTCCTTCTGAAAATCCGATCGTACAGGAAGCTTTCCGTAGAGGGATTCCTGTGCTAAGCGAAGTGGAGCTGGCTTACCGTGTGACGAAAGCGCCTATTTTGGCGATTACCGGCACCAATGGCAAGACCACCACGACGACCCTTTTGGGAAGTATGCTGAGCCATTGGGGACGTCCCTTTGCTCTGGCAGGAAATCTGGGGATTTCCCTTTCCAGGGAGGCGGAGCTGGTGCCGCCGGATGGCCTTATTGCGGCAGAAGTTTCCAGTTTCCAACTGGAATTTATTCATGATTTCAAGCCCAAAGCGGCGGTGATTCTGAACATCACGCCGGATCATTTGGAGCGCCATCATACCATGGAAGCCTATGCAGCAGCGAAGGCTCGCATTTTTGAAAATATGGATGCCACTGACTGCCTGCTTCTCAATGCTGAAGACCCCTATACCGATGAGTTTCAGGCAGCGGCCGAGTCTCATACCCATGTGTGCCTCCTTTCTACCGCTCACGAAGTGGAGGAAGGGGCGTACTTGGACGGAGATGTGCTCACTTTGAAACGGAATGGAGAAAAGATTCCGCTTTGCTCCACCAAGGAGCTGCTCCTTCGTGGCGTGCAGAATTACCAGGACGCGTTGGCGGCCTCTTTCCTGGCCCACGAGGGCGGCGTGCCGGTATCGGTGATCGTAGAAGTGCTTCGCAGCTTCTCGGCGCTGCCGCATCGTATCGAGTTCGTTAGAAAGTTGGATGATGTTTCCTACTATAATGATTCCAAAGCCACCAATACCGACGCAGTCATCAAAGCCATGGAAGCCTTTGATGAAAAAGTGATCCTGATCGCCGGTGGCTATGACAAGGGCATTCCGCTTGCAGATTTCATGGAAAAGGTGAAAGAGCACACAAAAGCGTTGATTCTTTTGGGCGCTGCTGCAGGGCGGTTTGAAATAGCGGCCAAAGAAGCCGGTGTGGCGTCGATCCATCGCGCCAAGGATATGAAAGAAGCGGTGGAAATCGGAAGAGAGCTCGCCGGGCCGAAGGATACGGTGATTCTTTCGCCTGCCTGCTCGTCCTTCGACATGTACCGTAATATGGAAGAACGAGGCATGGATTTTAAACGTATCGTGAAGAGTTTGAAATAGAAGTTTGGGAGTTCTCATGAAGAGAGTGATTTTATCCGGTGGTGGTACCGGCGGCCATATTTATCCCGCCATTACCATTGCCAAGGAGTTAGCGAAGCTGGATGATGTGGAATTCCTTTTCGTTGGGACGCCCAAGGGAATGGAATCGCAGATCATTCCGAGAGAAGGGTATCAATTTGCTTCTTTGGAAGCAGCGGGGCTGAAAAGAAAGCTGACCGTGGAAAATATCGGGATTCTTTTGAAAACGGCGGGAAGCTTATTCACCGCACGGAAGATTTTGAAGGATTTCAAGCCCGATGTGGTCATCGGTACCGGTGGTTATGTGTGCGGGCCCATTCTTTTGGCTGCCGCTTTGTCTCACATCCCGACTTTGATTCAGGAGCAGAATGTGATTCCCGGCGTGACCAATAAGATTTTGAGTCGCTTTGTGGATAAAATCGCTTTGGGCTATGAGGATGCGGCGTCCCGTTTCCCTCACTCGGAAAAGTGTGTGTATACAGGAAATCCAATTCGCCCCGATGTGATTTCTGCCAAAAGAGTGGAGTCCAGAAAGCTTCTTGGCATCCATCCGGAGGATTTCATGGTGCTCATCACCGGCGGCAGCCGCGGAGCGAGGACCATCAATACATCCATGATCGGCGTGCATAAGCATTTCAAGGATATGGAAAATATCTGCCTCTACCACGTGACCGGTGACTTGGGCTATGACTATGTGACCAAGGAGCTGGATTGCGCAGAAGATGGTCGATATGGGAAAAGCAGCCGCATCATTAAGTACGAATACCACATGCCAAACGCACTGGCAGCAGCGGATCTCATCATTTGCCGCGCCGGGGCGATCAGCCTGGCAGAAGTGGCAGCGCGAGAAATCCCATCGATTCTGATTCCCTACCCCTATGCGGCAGAGGATCACCAGACCTTCAACGCCCGCGTTTTTGTGGCGGCCGGGGCGGCGAAAATGATCGTGGATCAGTATGTGACAGACAAAGAGCTGATCCAGGATATCGGGGATTTGAAGGACAATCCGGAGTCTCTCGCTATGATGGCTGGTTCTATGGGGAAATTGAAAAAGATTCATGCCGGAGAGGACATCGCCAGGATGGCTCTTTCGTTGATTAAATAAAGGAACATTCACTATGGATTTGAAAACATATAAATCCTTTCATTTTGTAGGCATCGGCGGCATGGGTATGCGCGCTTTGGCCAAAATCCTATTGGAAAAAGGCTATACCGTATCCGGCTCTGACATGTCTGACTCTGCTTTCCTGGAGGATTTCCGGAAAAAGGGAGCCCAGGTCTATATCGGCCACGAAGCCGCTCATGTGAAAGACTGCGATTGCATTGTCATTTCTTCGGCTATTTCGAAAGACAATCCGGAGCTTGTGGAAGCAGAAAAGAGAGGCATCCCCGTTTTTCATCGCTCCGATGTGCTGGCAGCCATTTTCGGCTGGGGCCGAGGCATCGCGGTGGCAGGAGCTCACGGGAAATCCACCACCTCGGCTATGGTGGGGCAGATTTTTTATGAAGCCAAGAAGGATCCCACCATTGTGCTTGGCGCAGCGGCAGACTACATCCATGGAAATTCGGTTCTTGGTCACGGAGACTATGTGATTGCCGAGGCCGATGAAAGCGATGGCTCTTTCTTGAAATTTTCCACCTACATGACCGTAGTCACCAATATCGAAGACGATCATTTGGACCACTATGGCACGGTAGAAAATATCCGCAAGGCCTTTGTGGAATTCATCAGTCATATTTCCTATGATGATGGGATGGCCATCCTCTGCATCGACAGTGACGGAGTTCGTCAGATTCTTCCGGAAGTAAAAAAGAAAGTGATCACCTATGGCCTCAGCGCAGAAGCAGAGTACCAGGCAGTGAATAAAAGATATGTGAATAAGCATTTGCTTTTCGACGTGGCTCATCAGGGACAAACGCTGGGTACCATCGAGCTGCAGATCCCCGGCACCCACAATGTGCGCGACGCTTTGGGGGCTGTAGTGGCTGCGCTTTCCTGCGGGATTCCCATGGAAACCATCGAGGAGGCTTTGCGTCATTTCGTAGGCGTGAAGCGCCGATTCGAGACCAAGTCTCGAGACGATGGACTTTGGGTTGTCGATGACTATGCGCACCATCCCACGGAAATCAAAGCCACCTTGAGTGCTGCCAGAGAGACCGGCGATCATCGCATCATTTGTGCTTTCCAGCCTCATCGCTATTCTCGCACGAAGCTCTTGCAGGATGAATTTGCAGAAGCCTTTGATGCAGCCGATGTGCTGTTCTTTACAGATATTTATGCAGCCAGCGAGGAGAAAATCCCGGGCATCGATGGGCATTTGATTCCATCGCTGGTACAGAAGCGCCTTCCGGAAAAAGAAATTCACTACGTGGATCAGGTGACAGATATGGCGGCTGCCCTTCGCGATTTCGTGAAGCCCGGCGACATGATCATCACCATGGGAGCGGGCAGCATTTTCCGCTCCGGCGAAGAATTGATCCAGTTGATTAAAGAAAAAGGATTTGCAAATTGATTACAAAAGAGAGCCGCATCGTTGTCCTCATGGGCGGGCCATCGCGGGAAGCGCCGGTTTCCAGAAATACAGGGACTGCCATCGCAGAGGCCCTTTCGTCCATTGGCTACCAAGTGATTCCGCTGGAATACGACCCTCATCAGGTGGTAGAGCAGCTGAAGGTAGAGAAAGCAGATGCCGTCTTCATCGCCCTTCATGGGAAATATGGAGAAGATGGCACCATCCAAAGCGTGCTGGAATTGGCGCGGATTCCCTATACCGGCTCCGGTGTCACTTCCAGTGCTATCACCATGGATAAGATTATGAGTAGCCATTTCTTCAAGCAGGCGGGGCTCCCCATGGCATTTTCCAAGCCCTACTATCTCAAAGATGGAAAGGCACAAGTGGAAAAGGATATCTGCGAGAACTTTTCCTTCCCCGTGGTGCTAAAGCCTGCCTGCGAAGGGTCTACCATCGGGATTGAAATTGTAAGAAATCCGGAAGATTTGCCGGCGGCCATTGATCGTGTATTCCAAGTAGAGCCTCGCGTCTTGGCGGAAGCCTACTTGGAAGGAGACGAATTTACCGTTTCTGTGATGGATGGAAAGGCTTTGCCGGTCATCCAGATTTGTCCGCACTCCGGGCAGTACGATTACCATTCGAAATACACCAAAGGCGCTACAGATTATATCGTGCCGGCGCCGATTTCGAAGGAACTAACGGAAGAAATGAGCCATCTGGCTGAGATCGGCTACCGCATGGCCGAGTGCAGCGGCGTGGCACGTTTTGATTTCAAGACCGATGCCAAGGAACAGCCATTTTTGCTCGAGGCCAATTCCATTCCCGGCATGACGGCGACCAGCCTCGTGCCGAAGGCAGCCAATGCTGCAGGCATATCCTTCCCACAGCTTTGTGAAAAAATTCTTCTCGAAGCAGGACTCGATAAAGTATAACTACGGCAGACAGGATTGATTGAGATGGATAATTTTAAGAGCTTCAACGATTTCCGGCGGGAACTGCATGAAAATAAGGAACCTGTCTACGCAGCTCCTAAGCCGGAGGATACAGAAATGCTATATGCGCCGGCTGAGGAAGAAGCTCCGAAAGTGGAGAGTCCTCCTCACGAACCCAAGCGCAGACGGAGAAAAATCAAGCTGTCCTATCTTTTGTGTGGGGCGGGGGCGATTCTGGTTTTGGGGAGTATCCTATTTCTTCCCCTTCCGATTGGTAATATTTCCATTTCCGGAAATACGCAGCTCACTGTGGATGATGTGATTTTTGAAGGAGAAATCCGTCAGCCTGTCAATGTGCTGCAGGTGAGCGCCTCGGACTTAGAGGAGCGCCTTCGCCATGATGTGCGTGTGGCAGATGTGACAGTGACCCGGAAGTTTCCATTGACCGTGGAAGTAGCCATCGAGGACCGGATGCCTTTGGCTGTGGTGCAGGGAGAGTATAGCTATGCCATCATTGATAAAGATGGTTTGGTTATCGACTCCGTGCAAGCCATCCGCGCAGCGGACGTACCCATGATCACCGGCAAGCGTCTGGGAAATCTCCTTCTTGGTGACCACGTAGACCAAGAGGATATCAAGAAAGCATTGACTTTCCTGAATGGTTTGACCGCTGATGGACAGAAAGTATTTTCGGAAATCAATATCGGAAATACCAATCAAATCATGGCTTATACCCGAGATGGCATCACGGTCCGCTTAGGGGATGGAAGCGATATCAAAGAGCGCGCGAAGCTGGCAGAAAACATGGTGGGAGATGTGAAGGCCCGAGGACTTTCGGTCGAATATCTCGATGCCAACCTGACATCGCCTTTTATAAAACTAAAGAAATAAGATTTTCGAAATATTTTTACAATTTGTAGTATTATGC
>CAVEMF010000010.1:0-17277 GCA_963616715.1 Ruminococcus bromii
TAAAAGAAAGGGGAAACGTTCGTTTACCCCCCCCAAAAAAATATTTTGCAAGTTATTGGCATTTACACAAAGGCGCCAGAAGATTTCTTTCCCTTCCATCATTCTCCCGCACCTCCGCTCTCTACAGATTTCTATAATAAACACTGATTCATCTGTTTATATTTGTAATAATAACATCACAGACAGGTACTTTCAATACAGAAGGGGAAAAGTTTTAGAGGATAAAGTTTTCGTAGTCGGTGATACAAAAGGGCGAAACCTTTCCTATCAAGCCTTCTTCCCTGAAGAAGGTGCCCGAAGGGCGGATGATGGGTAAAAGTAGTCGGTAGTCGGTGGTCGGTAGTCAGTTCGCGTTTCCTTTTCCGAGCCAGCTTTGCCTGCATACCGCTAGTGCTGATAGATCCTTCGCTACGCTCAGGATGACAGAGGAAGCATGCTTAGCGCTATCGGTTTAGTGATCAGTGATTAGTAGTCATGGCGCTTTTGATTTTCACATCAACTTTGTTTTCATTCCGCTATCCTAAATGAGTCCTATGGCAATAGCATCATACATGCAGAGTTTAGATAGAAGCCAAACGCGCCCTGATTACTAATCACTAAACCACCATCGTCAAGCCCCCCTCTTATCCCACGCCAAAAAGGCCCGGATGGGCCAGAGAGGCTATGAGGGGGCATTGAAATCGGCGCCAGCACATTTCGCGGTTCATAGTGCGCAAGGCACTTAAACTTCGTGCTACGGCTGTCGTCCAAAAGCGACCTCTATAGAGCATGGCTTTCCTAGGCCTTTTGGCTTGAGTCTTGCAAACTCCCTTTGGCGGCTAGCACGCCTTGGGAGGGATGAGGCGATTCCAGATCTGCCGCCGCTCTCTTCCATCGATTTCCTTTCCCTTAAGGTCTGCGCTGAAGGAAACCCGTGGTTTAGAGGGCCTTGGCTCCCGGGAGGAATCATTTCCTCATTCCAAGAAATACTGTCGGAGAATGATGAGAATTTACACGGTTTGGGAAATTATATTTTTTCAACGCTATCGGTTTAAGTAGTCGGTAGTCGGGACGCGATTCCTTTTCACGTCAACTCGGTATGTATACCACTATTGCCGATAGATCCTTCGCTACGCTCAGGATGACGGTAGTGCAGGAAGCGGGGAAGTCAGCCTGAGCACAGCGAAGGATCTATTCCGCATTAGCGTCAAGCATGCCCACTAACTCAACCGCCTCCCAACGCCGTCATCCTGAGCGTAGTCGAAGGATCCATTCACCGATAGCGGCCGCATGCCCACTGCCTCCACACCATCGTCCCGAGTGTTTTTCACGAAATGTTACTCCAGCCCTACATGAGTAGACCCTTGGAGAAGGGTCGCCCGATAGGGCCGGATAGAAATGCGCCGTAGGCGCATGCTCAGCAATAGCCCAAAGCACCCCCACTGCCTCCGCCGCCTCCCCACACCGTCATCCTGAGCGCAGCGAAGGATCTATTCCCGACAGCTTTATTCGCAATCAAAAATCCGCTGAAACCTCAGCGGATTTTTGATTGCGAATTTACACCATTATACAGATATTATCAGTGTCGCCCCGCCCAAGACAGCGGAAATAAGTATATTCGTATCGATCAATACACGCATTTTTACTCGCCCTCAGTGCGTACTTCTTTGACCAAACGATTTACATCCTGCTCCGTACACAGCCCGGCTCTCTCCGCTTCCCCCCGCATTTCATTCTGCAAAAGCTGCATGGCATATACGGCAGAATTTACCATTCGAACAGACCCTTTTTCCACGATAAAAGTCACCCGGCTCCCACTATCTAGCCCTAATACTTGCCTTATATCTTTAGGAATTGTTACCTGTCCTTTTGCCATCACCTTGGCGCTATCCATGAATGTATCCATTGTTGTAGCTGTTATCATAAGTCAAACTCCTTTCCTGTATGAAAAGTAGGGAAATCCTTACCCTTACCTTATCACAGCCCCTAAAAAGAGAAAGGCCTATTTGATTAACTACAAATCCCCTGGCCGTAAGCATGCTCACTGACTCCGCCGCCTCACCCCCGCCGTCATCCTGAGCGCAGCGAGGGATCTATCATCAGCAGCGGTATCATGCAAAGCTAACTCAAAAGGGAAACGCGTCCCGACTACCGACCACTGACCACTGATTACTGATCACTGATTACTAACCGCATCCCCCTCTCCACAAGCACCCTCTCCAAAGAAGCGGGCTTGCGTACGAAGATTTCAAGTCAATCGAACTATTCGAAATTTTCGAATAGTTGCCCCCCCAAAAAACAATAATACAACACAAAAAAGAACTATCCGGACATTCCGGATAGTTCTTTTTTGTGTTGTATCAGTATGATGATTTACGATCTCTTTCGACGTCTCGTGGGGCGCGCTTACAAGCTCCCAGCTGAAAGCTCCTCGCTATGAGGAAGCAGGCAAGCACATTTTCATTGTCTCACGTTCTCGCCATCTCATTCTTTCAATTTCTCGATCGCCCGCTTGTACACCGAGTCTGTTTCCTTATCGAAAACGAATCCGGTCTGCTCTACCGTCTCATCAGGCGCGATGCCTACTTTGTCGATGGTCTTGCCCGATGGGGTGCGGTACTCGGCGATGGAAATCTTCAAGGCTTTCTTGTCTCCGGTGTCAAAGATGGCCTGCACGGTGCCTTTGCCGAAGCTGTTTTCGCCTAGGATGATGCCTTCCTTTTTGTCCTGCACGGCGCCGGCCAGGATTTCCGAGGCGCTGGCGCTATTGCGATCGATGAGGATGGCCAGCGGCATGAGCTCTTCTACGCCGTCGATGTCGTAGGATTCCGCTTTGCCGTCTTTGGTGTGATAGCTCACCACAGTGCCTTTAGAGAGGATCTGGTTCGCCACACCCACCACGGAGTCGATGAGGCCGCCGGGATTCATGCGGACGTCGATGATGAGTTTCTTGGCCCCCATGATTTTCAGCGACGCCAGCTGGTCGCGGAATTCATCGGCTGTGTGTTTGCCGAAGGTGTAGATGTGGATATAGCCGATGCCTTCGTCGGCCATAAAGCTTTGCACGGTGGGCATGGTGATTTCCGAGCGCTCCACAGTGAAGTGCATAGGCTCCCCATTTCTCTCCACGTCGATTTCTACGGTAGTCCCCTTCTCGCCCCGCACAGCCGAAGCGGTGCCATTGAGGCCCAGCTCGTCGGTGGTTTTCCTATCGACGGCAAGAATCACGTCGCCTGCCATGAGGCCCGCGGCGCCGGCGCTGCCGGTGGAGAATACATTGATGATCACCGGCCTATTTTCACTAGAAATACCGATGACCACGCCGATGCCGCCGTATTCGCCGGTGGCGCCTTCCATGAAGGAGTCATATTTCTCTCCGGAAAGCACCACGGTGTAGGGATCGCCCACGGAGGCAAACATGCCCATAGACGCGCCGGTCAGGAGGTCTTTGTCGGAAATGGGACGGAAATAGTTTTCCTTGATTTCCCGGAAATCATTGAGGAAGCTCACAAACGCCGCGGGATCGTCTGTAAAGCGGAGTACCGCACCTCCGAAGAAAGATGCGGTACAAAGGGCGCCGGCTGCGAAGGCGGGAAGTCCCACTTTCGCATACTGTTTCCAATTTTTCATTACAAGTAACCCATCGGATCCACCGGCGAGCCGTTGATCCGTACTTCAAAGTGACAATGGGGGCCTGTCGAGTTACCGGTGGAACCGGCACCGGCGATGACCTCGCCTTTCGATACATTTTGCCCTTCCGAAACGTAAAGGGACTGGTTGTGGCCGTACAAGGTTTCCATGCCATTGCCGTGGTCGATGATGACTGCATTGCCATAGCCGCTGATCCAACCGGAGTAAATGACCGTGCCGCTATCAGCCGCATGAATCGGCGTACCATAGTCTACGCCGATATCCATGCCGGAGTGATAAATGGTGGTGCCGAAAATCGGATGGACGCGGTAGCCTTGAGGCGAGGTGATAACGCCGCTGCAAGGCCAGCTGAGCTGCCCGGTGCCTTGGACATAGCCGGCATCGCTGCCGCCGCTTTCGGCGGCTTCGCGCTGGCGACGGCGCTCTTCGATGAGGTCTTTGACCGCATTAGAGCGAGCGATGAGGTCTTCTTCCATCTGGGCGGCGGCGGCCCGATTGGCCCGCGCTTCGTCCATGACGGCCTGCTGCTCTGCTTTCTTCTTCGCCACTTCGTCCTGGGCTTTCTGGGCTTCGGCTTCCAGTGCATCAAGCCGCGCTTTATCCTGCAGGAGCTCTTGCTTCTTCGCTTCGATCTTCGCCTTCTGGTCCTGGATTTCCAGGATCAGATTGTAGTCAGACTGGATGATGCGCTTCAGAAGTTCCAGGCGGTTTGCAAAATCGCTGAAGCTCTTGGCGCCCATGATGACTTCCAGGTAATTCAGCTGGCCGAATTTGTAAATCGAGCGGACGCGTTGGCTTAGGACCTGCTGGCGCTGGGCCAGGTAGGCCTCGGCCTTGCGGATGTCCTCTTCGGTCTGGCGGATCTGGGCATTGATTTTCGCCTGCTCATTCTGGATTTCCGTGAGCCGCGCGGTGGCTACGTCCAGCTCTGCCTGGATGGCTTTGAGCTTCACCGCCACCTGCTCGATCACTTCCTGCCAGCTGGCTTGGGTGGCCCGAGATTCGTCGATTTGTCCCTGGATGTCCGTCAGCTCATCTTCCAAGTCATCCGCGATGGATGGCAGCGCCGACGACGCCAGGAGCATGGAGGCCACAGCCACGGAAAGAATCATTTGCTGTTTCTTCATGGCTTACACCTTCATGTATTTGCGAAGGGAAATGGCACTCCCCATGACGCCGATGATGATGCCCACGGCGAGGATGATCACAGTCGTATATCCCATGAATGGCCACAGCGGGATCAATGGAATGAATACCAGCCCGGCAGAGGCGATTTCATCCACCACCATCTTGTAGCCTTCCCAAAGGATCAGGGACGCGATGCCGGAGCCCAGGAAGCCGATGACCATGCCTTCGAAAAGGAAAGGCCAACGGATAAATCCATTGGTGGCGCCTACATATTTCATGATCTGGATTTCCCTACGCCGTGCAAAGACGGTGAGACGGATGGTATTGGAAATAATGAAAAGCTCTGCGCCGGCGAGGAATACGATGAGCACGATGCCGCTCAGACGAATGATCTGCGCCACTTTGTAGAGCTGCTCGATGATGTCTTTGCCGTACTGTACGGTTTCCACGCCCTGATAGCCCGCCACCACTTCGGCAGAGAGCTTCAAGGCTTCCGGCGTCTCAAAGGACATCTGGTAGGACGCCGGGAGCGGATTGCCATTGATGGCTTCCAAGAGTCCCTGCTGGTCCCCCATGCGTTCTTTGAATTCCGCCATGGCCTGGTCTTTGTTGGTGAAGGAAATCTCCTTCAGCCCCGGCTGGGCTTTCAGATATTTCCCGATGCCCATCACCTGGTCGGTGGTGAGACCGTCGCGGAGGTACACCGTCATTTCCACCTGATTTTCCAAGTAGGACGCCATGTGGTTGATATTGAGGACGGCGGAAAGAAATACGCCCAAAATGAACATGGACAAGGTCACCGTCAGGACGGAGGCCACAGCCATGAACCGATTGCGGAAGAGGGAACGGAATGTTTCTCCCCAGAAATAGGATAAGGAACTAAACATTCAGATCATAGCCCCCTTTCTTCACGTCATTCACGATGTGACCACCTTCGATGATGACCACGCGCTTGTGCATGGCATTCACCAAGTCGCGGTTGTGGGTGACCATGATGATGGTGGTGCCCATGTGATTGATTTCGCTGAAAAGCTTCATGATTTCATCAGACGTATTGGGGTCCAGGTTGCCAGTCGGTTCATCGGCGATGAGGAGGAGCGGCTGATTCACCAGGGCGCGGGCGATGGCCACGCGCTGCTGCTCGCCACCGGAAAGCTTCGTGGGAAGCTCTTTATCCTTGCCACGAAGGCCGACGAGGTCCAGCACCCGCTGCACCTTGGCTTTGATTTCCTTGGCATTCTTCGTGCCGGTGACGCGGAGAACGAAAGCGATATTTTCAAAGACTGTCTTTTCGGTAAGCAAGCGGAAATCCTGGAATACGATGCCCAGACTTCTTCTGTAGTAAGGCACTTTTCCGGATTTCAGCTTGTTGATCCGCTGGCCATTGACAATGACGGTGCCTTCGCTTGGTACCAATTCGTGGGTCAAAATTTTGATAAACGTGGATTTGCCGGCGCCGCTTGGCCCTACGACGAAAACAAATTCCCCTTTGTCGATATGAATATTTATGTTACTAAGGGCGGTGTGTTTCGCATCGTACTTGAGTGACACCTGATCAAAAGTAATCATCAATGCCTCACTTTCTGGTGATCAGCTTTTCTGCCTCTTCTGCCACGTGTGCTGCGGTGAGACCATATTTCTCAAGCAGATCTTCTGCGGTACCGGATTCGCCGAAGGTATCATTGGTGCCAATCATTGCCATGGGTACCGGCTTATGGAGGCACAACACTTCTGCTACCGCGCCGCCAAGGCCGCCTTTGACGGTGTGCTCTTCACAGGTCAGGATGGCGCCGGTTTCTTCGGCTGCTTTCAGAATCGCTTTTTCATCGATTGGTTTGATGGAGCTCATGTTAATCACACGAGCGGAAATTCCTTTTTCAGAGAGAAGCTTCGCTGCTTCTACGGCTTTCGCTACCATGATGCCACAAGCGATGATGGTCACGTCGCTACCGGAAACGGCTTCATAGCTCACGCCGGGGGTAAAGGTATAGTCTTCCGGGCAGATGTCATCGCATTTTGCGCGGCCCATGCGGATGTATACCGGGCCCTGGTAGTCAGCGGCCCATTTCACAGCGGCTTTGGTTTCAGCTGCATCAGCCGGTACGATGACAGTCATGTTCGGCAGTGCTCTCATCAAGGTGATGTCTTCGAGCATCTGGTGGGTTGCGCCGTCTTCGCCGACGGTGAGGCCGGCGTGGGTCACTGCCACCTTCACATTGAGCTTCGGGTAGCAGATGGAGTTGCGGATCTGTTCATACGCTCTGCCTGCGCCAAATACAGCGAAGGTGGATGCGAAAGGAATCTTGCCGGCTGCTGCCAGGCCTGCTGCTACACCCATCATATTTCCTTCGGCAATGCCGGTATCGAAGAAACGATCCGGGTATGCTTTCGCAAATGTCTGGGTCTTGGTGGATGCGGAAAGGTCAGCGTCCAAAACCACGATATCCGGATTGACTGCGCCCAATTCCTTCAGCGCTTCGCCGTATGCGTCACGAGTTGCCTTACCCATTATTCTGCCTCCACTGCTTTAATAAATCTTTCACATTCTTCTTTGCTCGGTGCCTTGCCATGCCAGCCTACCTGGTTTTCGATTTCCGGTACGCCCTTGCCCTTCACGGTCTTCATAACGATCATGGTCGGTTTGCCGGAAATGGTTTTCGCTTCTTCGATGGCATCATGGAGCTTTGCCATGTCGTGGCCATCGGTCTCGATGACATGCCAGCCGAACGCTTCGAATTTTTCGCCAATCGGCAGAGAGGACATGACTTCGGTGATCGGTCCATCGATCTGCAGGCCATTGTTATCTACGAAAGCGATCAAATGATCCAGCTGGTAGTGAGCTGCATACATAGCGGCTTCCCATACCTGGCCTTCTTCCAGTTCGCCGTCGCCAAGGATGGCATAGACGCGCCAGTCCGCTTTGTCCATTTTGGAAGCCAGCGCCATGCCGCAAGCAGCACTGATGCCCTGTCCCAAGGAGCCGGTGGTCATGTCCACGCCGGGGGTGTGTTTCATATCCGGATGGCCCTGGAGCATATGGCCTGCCTGGCGGAGGGTCATGAGCTCTTCCTTCGGGAAATAGCCTTTTTCAGCGAGCACCGCATAGAGAGCCGGTGCCGCATGGCCTTTGGAGAGTACCACGCGGTCGCGATCTGCTTTTTTCGGATCTGCCGGATCTACATGCATTTCATGGAAAAAGAGCAAGGTCAAGAGGTCGGCTGCCGACAGAGAACCGCCGGTGTGACCCGAATTGGCCTGGGTAATCATCTTCAAAATGTCAATGCGTACATCCTTCGCTTTGCTTTGCAGCGCTTGAAGTTCTTCTGCAGTAAGCTGGCTCATTTGTTTTCCTCCTTATGATTCACTAACGATTCCAATATTTCTACATTCTCACAGGCTTGACGGCGGAGTGCATCGATGCCGCTCCAGTCACGCTCTTTCGGATCCTCCGCAAGGATTTGACGGGTGTCTTCATAGAGCTTTTCCTCGTCCATAAGAGCGATGGAGCAGGTGGCCTTCCGGTCGATCAAAGCCAAGAAATTATCTATTTTCGGGTCATAGGAAATCCCCAGAAATGGTACATGCATGAGCGCGGAAAAAATCATGGCGTGAAGCCGCATGCCGATGACAGCGTCCATATTTCCCATGAGGGAAATCAATTCTTCGATGGTGTAGGGCTCTTTCAGCACATAGACGTGATCCATCTCGCCTATGCTTTTCTCGGCGGTCAACTTGTCTTCCGGAAATTGCATGGGGATGAGCACCACGGAGGTATCTCCATCTTTGGCAAGCCGTTCCACATATTTCTTGAACGGCACCATCCAGCGCTCTGTGTCTGCCCAGCTGCGGATCGCAATCCCCACCAGCTTTTTCGTCCGGTCTACTTGGTTTCTTTCAAGGATGTCCTTCCCGTGCTTTAAAGAAACCGGCTCCAAGGAGAGCACCGCATCAGCCGTAGTATAGATGGTGCGATGGACACCGAGGCGCTGCAGGAAGCCCTTCGACTCCTTGTCTCTGACCGTAATGGCATCCACATAATTCAGCACATGTTTCAAAATGATACGAATCACGCGGTACCGCACCGGCCCGATGCCCTGAGAGTACAGGAAGACCCGCTTTCGGAAAAGCACGGCCACTATAATAATAGTGAGATAGTAAATCATGCTCTTCCAGCTGGTCACGTCCTGCAGGAGGCTGCCGCCGCCGCTGATGAGAAGGTCACTTTTGAAAATCGCCTTCAAGATGGATAGCATGCCAAATCGCGGCACCGTCTCTACGCCGAAGGTCTTGGCGGTAGCGGTGGGATTTCCGGAAATCACGGTGATTTCCGGGCTGTCAAAGGTCTTTCGGAGCGCCTGGAGTATGGCCAAAAGCATGGCCTCGTCTCCGGCATTATGGAAGCCATAGTATCCGGAAATTACAATCTTATACTTTGCCATATCGCTCACCAAAGAACTTGGTGATTCTCACCAGAATCATCACCGCTATCAATGCGCCCACCATGGAGAGCGTCCCTGCCGCCAGACCGTCAAGTCCGCGGATGAAGCTCAAGAGGAAGGGGCTTCTCATGTGTGCAAAGGTTTCCACCATAGAACCCTGTCCGATGGTGACTGCCACGATCAGGAAATAGTGCAGGATCTGCGGCCATTTCCGATAAAGCGCCGCCATAGCCACCAGCATCGCCGGGTGGCCGAAGAGGAATTCCTTCTCTCTCGGGCGTGCATACATCACATCCTCCAGGAAACGGCGGAGTGCGATTTCAAACTGCGGCACCGGAGCGCCGTTGTTCCCGCTGCGGCCCACGAAGACGAAAGCCACCATAGCAAGGAGCCCCAGGCCCACCAAAAGCCCCAGCTTGATCTGGATGTGGCAGAATTGTTTCACAAAGGAAACGAAATCTTTGTCCGACGCCACCACTTTGCCAAAGAAGGGGAATTTCTGGATATAGACCAAAGAAATCAGAATGAGCGGCAAGACGAAAGTCACCTTCACGCCGCGGAAATATTCCATTTCCAAGAAGAAGCGGATGTCGCTCAGAAGGCCGCTGACGAAAAGCGCCCCCACCAGAGACAGGAGACCGCAGCCCCACAAAAGCGCTGCGGACTCAGCGAAGAGTCTCCCCCATCCCACATCGGCAAAAGCTTTGTCCTTGCGCTTCAAGCAGTAATGGAGGAAGAGGGTCATCACGACCACCGGCGTGCACACCGCTGCGCCCAAGGCGAGAAGCTGCAGCACCAGGTTCACATGAAGCACCCAGTAGCCGGCCTCTGCGCCGACGACGCCCAGTGCTTCTGCCGCATAGATCCATTTTCCAAGCCCCGGCACCAGAAGCCAGAGCGCCATGACGATGAGGGACACCGCCCCCACCATAGCCAGCGCCCTAAGCGGCATGGTCGGGAAGTAAGCCTCCAGGATAGATGCCTTACCTACCGAGAATCCATGGCCTTCCAGACGGCTGGCTACCTCGGCAATGTAGGCCGCGTTGGTTTCAGAGAGTGTCTTCCCATCTGCCGCAAATTTGTAGGACGGGAAGAGATTCATGCGGATATTTCTTTCGATATCGGAAATATAGAAACGGGAAGCCGCTTCCTTCTGTCCCAGCTTGATCAGCTCATCTTTGGACATGGCATAGAGGCGTACCACCTGGTAGTCCGACCGGTTTGCCATATCCATGAGGCCCGCCTGGGGCTCGAAGCCCAACTGGTTTTGCGCTTCGATGAGGACAATAGGGATATGTCTTTCGTTAAGGCCTTTGGACACGCAAGCCGCGTGTTCTTTGTAGCCCAGCACTTCTTTTCCCTGGAAAATGACGCCGCTTACTTTGTCCGAAGCATCTGCCGCTTCAAAGAAAGTATCGATAAATGCCTTCGATGCATGGGGCACGTTGAAAGGACGAAGCACCACATAGAAACCATGGGACGCTGCCTTTTTCACCGTATTTTCGAAAATCCCCAGAGGCGCGGTGATCATCTTTTCATAGACACCGGCGATTTCCAGAGTTTCCGTATTTCCAATGGTTAAAGCTTTGCAATCCTCTCCGTAGAGAATCTGCATATGCTTTTGTAATTCTTCAAAATAGGCTTTCCCATCGGATGTATTTACCGGCTGGATGTAAATCTTGTCCGCTGCGATAGACGCATCGGGAGCTTTTGCCTCCAGCTCATAGCCGCGATAGACCTGGATGAAGCCGTGATTGGCCAAATGCTCGAGCGTCTCGTCGTACACAGCCAGAGAGGTGACGCCGCTTTTCTTGTACAGCGCAAACAGGTCATCCTCCGTCGTCCGCTCGGGGGCGGCGCTTTCTACGATATTTCTATAGTCGTAGACCATTTCCACCGTAGACGCCTTTTCTTCCACATGATACCGCTGCCAGGAAATCAGACCACCCGCCAGGGCACCGATGAGCACCAGAATCGCCAGCACCTTGAAAGCCGTCTCTTGTAACACTTTCATTCTATCTGTCCTTTATTTCGCTTTGGTTTTGAACTTGTTCTGTTTCAGGAAACCTTCAATAAACTGTGTCAGGTCGCCATCCATGACGCCCTGGATATTGCCGGTTTCGATGCCGGTACGGTTATCCTTCACCAAAGTGTAGGGCTGGAATACATAGGAACGGATCTGGCTGCCCCACTCGATGGCCTGCTGCTCTCCTTCGATGTCCTTGGTCATCTGCTCTCTCTTCGCCAGCTCCAATTCATAGAGCTTAGCGCGGAGCAAGCGGAGACACTGTTCCTTATTTTGGAACTGGGAGCGTTCATTCTGACAAGCCGCCACGATACCGGTGGGGATATGGGTCATACGCACAGCGGAGCTGGTCTTATTGATATGCTGGCCGCCGGCGCCGCTGGCACGATAGTAGTCTACGCGCACATCGGACATGTTCAGGTCCACTTCCACATCGTCGGTGATTTCCGGCATCACGTCTACCGCCGAGAAGGAGGTATGACGGCGCTTGGCCGCATCGAATGGAGAAATACGCACCAAGCGGTGTACGCCTTTTTCGGATTTCAAGAAACCGTAGGCATATTTCCCCTTCACCATATATTCTGCATTCTTGATGCCTGCTTCATCGCCGGGGAGCATGTTCAGCTCTTCGATGGTAAAGCCTTCGGCCTCCGCCCATTTGATATACATGCGGATCAGCATTTCTGTCCAATCCTGGGCTTCGGTGCCGCCGGCACCGGCATGGAAGGTGATGATGGCATTGTTCGCATCATAAGGTTCGCTCAAAAGGAGCTCGATTTCCTTCTTATCCAGGATTTCCTTCAGCTCGTCGATTTCCGCTTTCAGCTCCGGCTCCATGGCTTGGTCATCTTCCTCCAGCGCCAGGTCCAAGAGATCCTTCAAGCCTTCCGCTCTTTCGAAAAGACGGGTATAGGTATCGTAAGCATCTTTTGCTTCTGTAGCTGCTTGGGAAATCTCACGGGCTTTGTCTGCATCATCCCAGAAAGTGGGGTCACTCATCTGAATATCATAACTGTTGATACGTTCTTTCAGCTGAGGTAAGTCAAAGTGAATCCCTTATTTCTTTTTCGTGATTCAGCAGGTCTGTCAAGGTTTTTTTCAAATCTTCTAACACTGATAGTCATCTCGCTTTCTGTTTCTCATTTATTTTTTATTTCTTATATAAAAACAGCAAATCATCAGCAGCAAAGAAAAGCGCCAAAAGACGCATTTTCTTTGCATAGGCTGATGAAATCCACTGTTTATACCCTTATGAAATTATTTCTTTACTTCTGCATCAGCAGATTCAGCATTCCCATTTTCGTCGGTATAGTGCTCCTCTGCATTCTTCAGATGGTCTTCCGGGACAGCCGGCTTTTCCAGGTGAGCCCGTTCTTCGGCCGGTTCTTCGGCGAAGCGGATCTGGATATGGTAGAGATAGAGGATGATGGTTTCCATCATGGCCTGCTGCATTTCTTCGAAAATATCGAATGCTTCTACCTTGTACTCTACGATCGGATTTCTCTGACCATAGGAGCGCAGGCTGATACCTTCCTTCAGCATATCCATATCGTCCAGGTGTTCCATCCACTTGGAGTCTACTACCTTCAGCATGACTGCTTTTTCCAGTTCGCGCATCATCGGCGAACCGATGGACTGCTCTCTGGCTTCGTAGGTTTCGTGAGCGATGGTCTTCAGCTTGTCTTCTACCTCTTCGCGGCTCATTTCCTCTACTTCTTCCAGCTTCAATTCGCCGGGAGCCAGGAAATATTTTTCCGCGTATTTCAGAAGACCGGCGAAATCCCATTCCTCCGGATAGAGCTTCGGGTCTGCATAAGCCGTCATGCCGCGATCGATGATGGAGTCTACCATGGAAAGGATCTGGTCCTTCATATCCTCGCCTTCGAGGATCTTGCGGCGCTGGTCATAGACTACCTTACGCTGCTGGTTCATGACATCGTCGTATTCGAGGACATACTTACGGATATCGAAGTTGCGGGCTTCTACGCGCTTCTGCGCCTTCTGGATAGCATTGGAAACCATGCGGCTATTGATGGGTTCGTCTTCTTCGAGGCCCATTTTTTCCATGAAACTCTTGATATTGTCGCCGCCGAAAATGCGGAGCAAATCATCTTCCAAAGACAGGAAGAACTGGCTGGAGCCCGGGTCGCCCTGACGGCCGGCACGGCCGCGGAGCTGGTTATCGATACGACGGCTTTCGTGGCGTTCCGTACCGATGATGGCAAGGCCGCCCAATTCTTCTACCCCTTCACCCAAGGAAATATCGGTACCACGACCTGCCATGTTGGTGGCGATGGTGACCTGGCCCTTCTGGCCGGCCTGGGCTACGATGGCCGCTTCCATTTCATGATACTTCGCATTCAGCACGCTATGGACGATGCCCGCCTGCTTCAGCATATGGGACAACTCCTCCGACTGCTCGATGGAGGTGGTACCGATCAGCATCGGCTGGCCAGTCGCATGGCGGCGCTGTACTTCTTTTACTACAGCTTTGTACTTGCCGCGCTGATTCTTGAAAATCACGTCCGGCAGATCTTTACGCTGGATCGGCTTATTCGTTGGCACCTGCAATACCGGAAGGCCATAAATCTTGATAAATTCCTGTTCTTCCGTCTTGGCGGTACCGGTCATGCCGGCCAGCTTGTCATACATTCTGAAATAGTTCTGGAAGGTGATGGTGGCCAGAGTCTGGCTTTCGCGCTGCACTTCCAGGCCTTCCTTCGCTTCGATGGCCTGGTGGAGACCGTCGGAGTAGCGGCGGCCATACATCATACGGCCGGTGAATTCATCGACGATGATGACTTCCCCGTCTTTGACTACGTAGTCCTTATCACGGGTCATCATGGTCTGGGCGCGGAGCGCCTGTACGAAGAGATGGTTCAGTTCCAGATTTTCTGCATCATACAGATTTTCTACATGGAGCAGCTTCTCCATCTTCGCTACGCCGGCTTCGGTGGGTGCTACGGTCTTCTGCTTCTCGTCGATGGTGTAGTCTTCGTCTTTTTTCAGCTGCGGTACCAGCTTCGCCAGCACGTAGTAGTTATCGGTGGATTTCTGCCCCGGTCCGGAAATAATCAAAGGTGTACGAGCTTCATCGATCAAAATGGAGTCCACTTCGTCGATGAGGCAGTAATGCAGCGGTCTCTGCACCATCTGGTCCAGAGAAGTGACCATGTTATCACGAAGGTAGTCGAAACCAAATTCGTTATTGGTACCATAGGTGATATCGGAATTGTAAGCCAGTTTGCGCTGGTTGAAATCCAGGTCATGGATGATAAGGCCGGTAGAAAGGCCTAAGAACTTATACAGCTGTCCCATCCATTCGCTATCGCGCTTTGCCAGGTAATCGTTGACGGTGATGACATGGACACCCTTGCCTTCCAGGGCATTCAAATACACCGGAGACGTAGCCACCAAGGTTTTACCTTCACCGGTACACATTTCCGCAATATTTCCGCGATGCAGAATGATGCCGCCGATGAGCTGCGTATCGAAATGACGCATACCCAGCACGCGACGGGAAGCTTCACGGATGACCGCAAAAGCTTCCGGAAGAATGTCATCCAAAGTTTCCCCTTTGGACAAACGCAATTTGAATTCATTGGTCTTGTGAGCCAAGGACGAATCACTCAGCTTCTTTAATCCATCTTCCAAGGGATTAATCTGCTGCTCAACAATCTTACGAATTTTCTTGATTTCTTTTTCATTGGATCCATTGAACAGTCTGTCAAAAAACTTATCAAACATGAAAGCAGCTCCTTTAAAAATGAGTTTTTTCGAAATCCTAATTATCCAAAATACTATATTATTTTAACAAACTTGTTGCCCATAGTCAAAAAAGGAGCGGACAATTCCGCTCCTTTTTCATGAAAAGTTCGAAACTATTTTATTTTTCAGCATCAATCAGGCCATATTTGCCATCATCTCTGCGATATACCACAGCCATCGCTTCCGTATCGGAATTGAAGAACATGAAGAAATTGTGGCCCAAAAGGTTCATCTGCAGGATCGCTTCTTCCGGGGACATAGGGCTGATATTGAAGTGCTTGGTCTTTACGATTTCGAAATCGGAATCGCTAGCCACAGCAGCAGCTTCCTTCTCCAGTACAAACTGACGGGACAGGGTGTTCTTTTCTTTGAACTTCTTAGCCAGACGAGTCTTATACTTGTGGATCTGACGTTCTACCTTGTCGAATACCAAATCAATGGATTTGTACATATCATCCGATTTTTCAACGCCGCGAAGAATCACGCCATCTACGAATACGGTGGTTTCGCAAGTCTTTGTCATGTTAGAAATACGAAGAAGAACGTTAATTTTTATCGGTTTATCAAAGTACCTCTGAATTTTCCCTGTATGCTTTTCTACATAAGTATGCAGAGCATCAGTCATCTCAAGATTCTTGCCTCTAACGGTTAATTCCATAATGAAATCCTCCTTTCGCGGGTAAGCTGATTGCTTATCCATCTGTATACATTATACAATATTCCTAATTTTTTTCAAATCAAAAAATTCTATAGGTGGTGACTACAAGTCACGATGTAGAGGGAATCGAGAGGTCGTAATCGGCAGTCAGTGGCCGACATCCGATCTCGAATCGTCCGTCATAGCATACAAAAAGCGCCGATTTCTACAGCTGCAGAAATCGGCGCTTTTTAAAATACAGAGTCTAAACTCCACTATAAGATTTGCGACAAAAACGACTTGGTTCGTTCTTCCTTCGTATGTTCGAACACATCCTCCGGACGACCCTCTTCTACAATATATCCGCCATCCATAAAGAGGACGCGGGTGCCCACTTCTTTGGCAAATCCCATTTCATGAGTCACCACTACCATGGTCATCCCGCCTTTGGCCAGCTCTTTCATCACATCCAAAACCTCTCGCACCATCTCGGGATCCAGCGCAGACGTCGGTTCATCGAAAAGGAGCGCCTTCGGCTTCATGGCCAACGCTCTGGCAATGGCTACGCGCTGCTGCTGACCGCCGGAGAGCTCGCCCGGCTTGCTCTCTGCCTTGTCAGCCAGGCCCACCTTCCGAAGAAGATCCATGCCTCGCTCGTAGGCCTCCTCTTTGGAAATATGTCTCACCTTCATAGGCGCCAGCATGATATTTTTGATCACGCTCATGTGCGGAAATAAATTGAATCGCTGGAAAACCATGCCCGCTTCCGCGCGGATGGCATTGATATTTTTTTCGCCGTCCACCTGCATGCCGTCAAAAGTAATCGATCCGGTAGTGACTGTTTCGAGTCCATTGATGCAGCGAAGGAATGTACTTTTCCCGGAACCGGAAGGGCCGATGATCACCACCACTTCCCCTTCTCTCACTTGGGTGCTGATATCCTTCAAAACGGTGAGATTTCCAAATTTCTTACTAATATGATTGATGTCGATCAAAACCTTTTCTTCTGCCATTTTATTTCTTCTCCAGTATCGCTACCACTTGGGAAATCGCCAATGTCATGATCAGATACAGCACAGCCACGGTCGCCCAGATTTCAAAGGAACCATAAGTCTGCGCAATGATCAGCTGGCCTCTCCGAGTCAGCTCTTCGAAGCCAATCACGGATACCAAGGACGAGTCTTTCAGCATGGCGATGAATTCATTTCCCAAAGGCGGAAGGATATTTTTGATCGCCTGCGGCAGAATGATGTAATACATAGTCTGTACCCAGCTAAGGCCAAGCGCTCGGCCTGCTTCCATCTGTCCCTTGTCGATAGCCTGGATGCCGGCACGAAAAATTTCTGCCACATAAGCGCCGCTATTGATGCCACAAGCAGCTACTGCTGCGATAAAAGGCTCCACGCGCTGGCCGGTCACCATAGGAAGCGCGAAATAAATCAAAAAGATCTGTACCAGAAGCGGCGTCCCGCGAATGCAATTCGTATAAATGGCCGCCAGCATACGAACCACTTTGATTTTACAAATGCGGCCCACCCCCACAAAGAGACCAATCAAAAAGCCGATAGCCACACTGACCGCGGTGATCTCGATGGTGATCCCGGCGCCCAAAAGGAGTATCGGCAGTGCATGCCAGATGAGCTCAAAAT
>CAVEMF010000011.1:0-6245 GCA_963616715.1 Ruminococcus bromii
TCCCATTTATAGAAGAGAGGCGAATGTTATGTCACAAGCCAGCCGTTGGCTGCTTTTTTTATTTGCCATCGTTGTGCAATCGTCCGGGATTGCTTTGGTGGTGAAAAGTTTATTGGGCACATCACCGATTTCCAGTCTGCCCTATGTGATGAGTTTCGTGTGGCCCGTCACGCTCGGCGAGGCGACTTTTGCGGTGAACATGATTTTCATTTTGATTCAGTATTTGATCTTGAAAAAAGATTTCACGAAGCTTCATTTCTGCCAAATCCCGGGGACCCTTGTCTTTTCGCTCTGCATCGATGCAGCGATGTATGCCTTCTCGTCGGTGGAGCCGGAGATGTATCTTTGGAAGATGGGGATCCTTCTCGTAGGGACGGCCTTGGTGGCACTGGGTCTTTCTTTACAGGGCATCGCGGATGTATTGATGCTCGCCGGAGATGGCATGGTCTATGCCATTGTGAATCGGTTTCACTGGGAGTTTGGAAAAGTGAAGACCGCCAATGATGTAATCTTGGTGAGTCTGGCGGCGATCCTCTCCTACGGGGACTTGGGGGTCATCGAAGGCGTGCGTGAGGGGACAGTGATTTCCGCCATGATCACCGGCGTCATTGCGCGTTTCTTCCTGCGCGTCCTCGGCGGCTGGAAGGATGGACGGAGAGTCTTGTGGTTTTACAAATAAAAAAGACGATAGGAAAAAGTGAGATTTCATTTTTCCTATCGTCTTTTTATTTAGAAACGTAGTCCCCAGGGGCGCGTCTCATCAATTTGGAGTGAAAGCCGAGTGTGAGTAAAAGGGACAAGGGGCAGGGGTCAGGGGGGGGAGGTGCGGCGCACAAATCAGGAAGCGCCGCAAGTTTGGAAAGTCAGCGCGTTTAGCTGCTGCCTCACTACCGTGAACCGTTTACCGTGTAACCGTTAGAGGGTTCTTATACCGATAGCGAGCCTTCAGACGATACACCTTTCGCACGAGAGTTTATCGCTACACGGCTCGCCAGCGGTCGTATGCACGGTAAACGGTTACACGGTAAACGGATAACGGTAGTGGGGAGAGAGGTGATCGCGTCCCATTTTAAAACTCGCGCCGCTTTATAATTTGTGCGGCGCACCACCCCTTGACCCCGGGCCCTTGACCCCGGACCCCTTTTCTCAAGCCACTTAATATGCTAATTAGCACAAAAAGAATTTACTTTCAAATTTAATTTCCTGCGATGCCGGAGGGAATTTTGGCTTCCTGCGCTGCTTCTTCATCCTTACCCACACAGTAGGAGGCGAAGAGGGCGCCGGAGACATTCTGCCACACCGAGAAGATGGCGCCGGCGATGCCGCCGGCAGCGGTGAAGTACATGAGTGCCAAAGTGGAAGCGAGGCCGGAATTCTGCATGCCTACTTCGATGGTCATAGCGCGGACCTGAGATTTCTTGAGCGCCAGTTTCTTTGCGCAGTAGAAGCCCAGGAACATGCCGCACAGATTGTGAAGCACTACCACTGCCAGGATCACAAGGCCATTGTCCAGGATGGTGCGGCCCGAGAGGGACACCACGCAGCCTACGGTGATGATGACCACCAGCGCGGAGAACATGGGCATGATGGAATTCACTTTCTTCACCTGCGCCGGGAAGAAATAATTGATGCCCACGCCTACGAGCAGCGGCAGGAGTACCATCTTCACGATGGAAATCATCATGGAGAAGAAATCAATATCCAGCCAAGCGCCGGCGATGAGCCACACCAGGAAAGGTGTCACGAAAGGTGCCATCAAAGTATTCGCCATGGTCATGGAAACAGAGAGCGCTACATCCGCTTTGGCGATGTAGGAAATCACGTTCGACGCGGTGCCGCCGGGGCAGCAGCCCACCAGCACCACGCCGATAGCGATTTCCGGCGGCAGTGCAAAGAAATGCACCAGTGCAAAGGAAGCAAGTGGCATGATGACGAACTGCAAGAGCGCGCCGACAGCGATATTCTTCGGCTGGCGGAATACATTCTTGAAATCCTGCGGCGTCAGGCTCATGCCCATGCCAAACATGATGATTCCCAAAAGCAAAGGAATCTTCGGCGCGAATGGCTTCATCACATCCGGCCAGAAAATACTGAAAATCCCAATCAGCACCACGCCGATGGACATATATTTCGTACAAAAACGAGTGAGTTGTCTAAGCATGTGTATTCTCCTGAAGAGGGTGGGTGGTTTAGTGATCAGGGGTCAGTGATTAGTGATCAGGGCGCGTTGGACTGCATTTGCATATGTCACTGCTACCGCTATCGATTATCCATCTGAAAGCGGTGGCAACGAGTGTGGGCGTAAATCTAAACGCGCCCTGATCACTGACCACTAATTGCTAAATTGATAGCGGCAGCATCGAGCATGTGTGTACAGCCAAATGCGTCCTGATCACTAATCACTGATCACTAATCACTAAATCGATAGCGGTAGCATCGAGCATGGGCATACAGCTAAACGCGTCCTGACCCCTGACCCCTGATCACTGATCACTAATCACTAATCACTAAAGCCTTATCCCTGCTTCTTACCCCAATACCACATTATCAATGAGTCTGGTGGTGCCGAAGCGGACGGCGAGAGCGAGGAGCACCTGGCCTTCGATGGTTTCGCCCACGTCCGGAAGGCCCGGCATGCCGTACATTTCTACATAGTCGATGTCACTCATGGGTTCTGCTTTGATTTCCTCGGTCACCATATCGAGGAGCTTCTGCTTATTTCTTTCGCCGGCTTCGAAAGCTTCCTTCGCATGCGTGAGGCTGCGAGAGAGGACCAGAGCGGCGGTGCGTTCCTCGGAGGAGAGGTACACATTGCGAGAGCTCTTGGCCAGGCCGTCAGCTTCGCGGACGATAGGCATGAGACGGAGCTCTACATTCATGAAAAGGTCCTCGACCATGCGGGTGAGCACCTGGGTCTGCTGGGCATCCTTCAGGCCGTAGTACGCGCGGTCGCATTCCGTGAGATTGAAGAACTTGCAGCAAACTGTGGTGACGCCGCGGAAATGGATCGGGCGGGTGCGGCCGCAGAGCACTTTGGTGATCGGGCCGGTCACTTCCACCCAGGTCATGTCCGGGTGCGGATACATTTCTGCCGGAGACGGTGCGAAGAGAAGGTCCGCGCCGGCTGCTTCGGCTACCTTTGCGTCAGCGTCCAAGGTTCTCGGGTAGGCTTCATAGTCTTCGTTTGGCCCAAACTGGGTGGGGTTTACGAAAACGGTGGTGATGACGAAATCATTTTCACTCCGTGCTGCTTTAATCAAAGAAGCGTGGCCTTCGTGAAGCGCGCCCATGGTGGTGACCAGGCCGATGGATTTTCCTTCGGCTTTGCACTGGTGTACATAGGATTTCAATTCTTTGATGCTGTGAATGACGTTCATAGGATGACTCCCTTTCTGTGAATGCTTGGAAGCAGAGGAGATGGAAAATGAAAAAGCCGCACTCCAAAAAGAATGCGGCCGCCCCTCGCCATCGAAGGGCAATAAAAAACACATCCCCAGGGGATGCAATCATCGAAGCTCTGCATTCGTCTCGGTCTTAACAATCCAAGCGATGAAATTTTTCCAGCGGAGGATACTTCGCATCACCGCGGCGGCTTTCTCTGATACAGTTCCGTAGATACTGCTCAACGCCTCCTTGGAGATGGTCATAGACTTCTGCACCTTCAGACTCCATCCGGATATCCATAGAGTAGAAATCTTCACTCTCACTGCCATGGCAAGGATACCCCATCGAGGGGGAAAAGTCAAGGAAAAGTAAAGGGGAAATGGGGCTAGAGGGAAGTGATCAGTGATTGGTGATCAGTGATCAGGGCGCATTGGGCGGAAGCGTGAGATGGAGATAAAGCCTGCTTCCCTCGGGAAATGGGGGGCGGTAAAAAAGGTTACAAGATAAACGGACTGCAGCGGACCTGCAGCCATGCGGGCCTGATTACTGATCACTGACCACTAATTACTATTATCCTTGATAACTTATGCTATAATAGTAGAGATTATCTTAAAATTCAGGAGGAACGGATGCGGGTATTGGGAATCGATCCCGGCACGGGGCGCTGCGGCTTCGGGGTGGTGGAGAAGAGTGGAAATACCATCACGCCCATCAATTATGGGGTCATAGAGACTTACAAGGACCAGGACGATTTGGAAAGACTGAATATCGTCTACGAAGGCATCGCCGAGCTCATCGCTACCTACCGGCCCCAGTTCATGGGTGTGGAGACTTTGTATTTCAATACGAACATCACCACCGGCATCAAGGTGGCCCAGGCGCGTGGGGTGATCCTTCTAGCGGGCTATCGGCAGAGCGTGCCCATCATCCCGGTGACGCCGCTGCAGGTGAAGCAGCAGCTCACGGGCTATGGCCGGGCGGACAAGAAGCAGGTCATTGAGATGGTGAAGCGGCTCATGCATATCACGAAGAAAATCGATCCCGACGATGCGGCTGATGCACTGGCCATCGCATTGACGGCGATCTATCGCATCGAGCATCGGGGCATGGGAAATATATAAGTGTGGGTATACTGCTTGAGGCAAGTGGGGTGCGAAAGTTTTTCTGAATGGGTTCATGGGTCAAGGGTCCGGGGGCAAGGGGCGGTGCGCCGCACAAATTATAAAGCGGCACGTATATAGGGGCGAAGCCCACTGCTTTTACCCCCTTCCTCTGGAAGGGGGAGGGCCCGAAGGGCGGGGGTTAGCCAGAAGAAAGATGCCCGAAGGACGGATGCTGCGACTCATCTTTTCAAACTGGCGGCGCTTTTTAATTTGATGCGCCGCACTTTCTCTTGCCCCTTGACCCTTGCCCCCTGACCCATAAGCTCGGGACTTTTTCTCATACAGACGCTTTTTCACACGCGATAGATCTACACAAGGAGACTTATATGATCGGATATATCAGAGGTAAGGTGGCGGCGCTTTTCCAGGACTCTTGTTTCTTGGAAACCGGCGGGATTGGCTATCGGATTTTTATTTCAGATAAGACGCGCCAGCGCCTTTCGGTAGGCGATGAGGCGAAGCTTCTGACTTACATGGCGGTGCGAGAGGACGCGATTCTGCTCTATGGATTCTTGGGGCAAGAGGAGCATGACCTCTTTCTCCTTTTGATTTCGATTTCCAAGATCGGCCCGAAGGTGGCGCTTGGCATCCTCTCTTCCATGGAGCCGGCGGCTTTCGTGGGCGCCATTCGCACGCAGAATGTGACGGCCTTGACGCGGCTCCCGGGCATCGGGAAGAAGACGGCAGAGCGCCTCTTGGTGGAGCTGAAGGATAAGATCGGCGCCTTTTCATCAGATATTTCTACCGGCGAAGTGGAAATAGAGCCTCCGGTAGAGGAGGGGCTTACCGGCGAAGCGGCGAAGGCTTTGATGGCGCTGGGCTATGAAATGGGAGAAATCGCGCCGGTGCTGAAGCGCCTCACGGGCTATACCGATGTGTCGAAGCTCGTCGGCGCAGCTCTTCGTGAATTCGCAAAAGGCAGGTAGCATAGATGAGAAATAAATATATCAAAAGCCTGGGCGGCGAAGAGGACGAGGAAATTTTAGGCAGCAAGGGGCGCATCGTTTCGACGGAGGAAACCGGGCGAGACGAGTGGCAGACGAGCCTACGCCCCCAGCGGCTTGACGACTACATCGGACAGGCGGCGTTCAAAGAAAATTTAAAAATTTATATTTCTGCTGCCAAGTCCAGGAAGGAACCACTGGATCACGTGCTGCTCTACGGCCCGCCGGGGCTGGGGAAGACCACCATGGCGAAAATCATCGCCAACGAGCTGGGCGCCCAGTTCAAAGTCACCAGTGGCCCCGCCATCGCGCGGCCGGGAGAACTGGCGTCCATCCTCACCACCCTGCAGGACCACGATGTGCTTTTCATCGATGAAATCCACAGATTGAATCGCAGCGTGGAGGAAATTTTATACTCCGCCATGGAGGATTTTTCCTTGGATATCGTCATGGGGAAGGGCACCGGTGCCAGCTCCATCCGCATCGACCTCGCGCATTTCACTTTGATTGGCGCTACCACGCGGGCGGGCTCCCTCTCGGCGCCGCTGCGTGATCGTTTCCTCATCACCACTCACATGCAGTTCTATACGGCGGAGGAATTGAAGAAAATCATCGTCCGGGCGGCTCACATTTTGGATATAGAAATCGACGACAGCGGGGCAGAGGAAATCGCTCGCCGTTCTCGCGGGACGCCGCGTATCGCGAACCGCCTTTTGAAGCGTAGCCGCGATTTCGCCCAGGTACAGGGAAGTCC
>CAVEMF010000011.1:6255-17158 GCA_963616715.1 Ruminococcus bromii
TCACCAAAGACATCGCGTCCATGGCGCTCGCAGCGCTCCATGTGGACGACATCGGCCTCGACGACTTGGACAATTCCATTTTGAAAGCCATCATTTATAAATTTAACGGCGGCCCGGTGGGCATCGATACCATTTCTGCCGCCGTCAGCGAAGAGCGGGCCACCATCGAGGATGTCTGCGAGCCGTACCTCATGCAGATCGGTTTCCTTTCCAGGACGCCGCGGGGGCGTCTGGCTACGAAGGCAGCCTATGACCATATCGGCGCGGTCTTCCCCGGTGAGGAGGCGCGCGATGGCGATCGGTAAGATGCTCATCCTCATCGGTGTGATTTGCATCGCGGCGGGTCTCTTCTTTATGGCCGGCGGTAAATTATCCTTCCTGGGGCATCTCCCTGGGGATATTCATATTTCCAAAGGAAATACAGATGTCTATTTCCCTTGGGTATCCTGTCTTTTGGTTAGTGTGGTAGGGACACTCCTGCTCAATCTGTTTTTTAGAAGGTGATCATTATGAAAAAGAAATGGATCATTATGCTTGCAGCGCTATCTTTTTTCTCCCTAGGAGCCGGTGAAATCTCTATGGCTGAAACTGTAGAGAAATCCCAGGTCGTAGTGCGCAGCTCCAAGAAGTCAGTGACGCGGCCTACCATGAAGAAAACGGTTTCTACGGCGAAAATTGCTTCCACAGAGAAAACGGAAACCACACAAACCACGGCGACTACCAAGAGCACAGCAAAGAAAAGGGCCAGCCGCACCTCTAAGGCAAAAACCTCAGCAGCCGGGCCTTCTGTGGAAGTAGGACTTCTTTCGTCTAGCGAAGTGACTCTTACGGGGCTTTCTGATTTCCGCGTCGAATCGGATGGCAAAGTTATCGCTACCTATAAGAATGGATCTAAGCTCTCCATCAAGAAAAGCGGAAATAATCTCGTGGTGAATGGCAAGAAAGCGGGAGCTAAAGTTTCCTTCAAAGCGGGAAATAGCGGCGCTGCCTTCTCAGCGAAAGGCAATCGCTACCGCGGCGATATGAAAGCCATCGCTTCCTCCTCCGGTGTTACGCTGGTGAATGAAGTGTCCATGGAGGATTACTTGAAAGGCGTGGTACCTTGCGAGATCGTGTCGTCCTGGAAAAGTGATGCCATCAAAGCCCAGGCTGTGGCAGCCAGAACCTATGCTATGTTTCATAAAAATGGCTATCGCTCTGCCGGATATGATGTGACTGACGATACCAGAAGTCAGGTGTATCGCGGCGCTTCCGCAGAGACGGAAGCCACGAACCGGGCAGTCGTTGCGACGGCAGGGGAAGTGGTCACCTATAACGGCAAGCCCATCGATGCGGTATTCCACGCCAGCGGTGGTGGCTACACCGAGAATTGCGAAAATGTATGGGGCACGGCAGTCCCATACCTTAAAGGTGTGCAGGAAGAGAAATACGCGGAGCAGTGGACTGAGACCGGGACTCTTACCTCCTTTGCGAATCTGGCCGGCGTAGGGAAACTCAAAAATATCAAGCTCACCAAGCTTCGCATCGGCGAAGCCCACAAGAGTAAGGACCGCGGCGTATCGGGCCGCGTGAAATACGTCACTGTGGTGGGAAGCAAGGGGACAAAGACCCTCACAGGGGATACCCTGCAATCGGCTTTTGGCCTCAATAGCACCCTCTTTGATATTTCTATCAAAGGCAAAAATATCATCTTCACCGGCTACGGCTACGGTCACGGACTAGGCCTCTCCCAGTGGGGCGCCCAGGCCATGGCAGAAAAGCATGGCGACGGGAAGGATTATTATAAACAGATATTGACGCACTACTTTAGTGGGACGAAAGTGGAAAAGGTGTATTAAGAACTTAGTGATCAGTGATTAGTGATCAGTGTTCAGGGCGCTTTTTGCTGTCTTCTCACTATATCCATTACGCGGAATGCGAACGTGATTCGCGATAGTAGGATAGCAGGTAAATGCGGCCTGATCACTGATCACTAATCACTGATCACTAAACACCCCAAGTTCATAGGAGATAAAAAAAGAATGAAACTAGAAGAATTTAATTACGATTTACCCAAAGAATTGATTGCCCAGGAACCTGCGGAGCCGCGGGATTCTTGCCGGCTTATGATGGTAGACAAAAAGACCGGAGAGTGGGAGCACCACACCTTCCGGGATATTTTGGACGAAATCAAAGAAGGGGATGTTTTCGTTTTCAATAATACGAAAGTGATTCCCGCTCGTCTCTATGGCAAAAAGAGAGACACCGGCGGCAAGGTGGAGATGCTTCTCCTGACGCCGAAGGGCAATGATACCTGGGAAGTCCTGGTGAACCCGGGCCGCAAAGCGCTGCCGGGCGTAGAAATCGAATTTGCTGAAAATTGCTATTGTAAAGTGCTTGACAAGACCGAATTCGGCGGCCGCTTGGTGGAATTCCACTACGATGGCAATTTCGACAGCCTCCTGGACCAGATCGGCGAGATGCCCACGCCGCCATATATCCATAAAAAACTGGACAACAATGATGAGTACCAGACTGTTTACGCCAAGTACAAAGGCTCTGCCGCAGCGCCCACGGCCGGGCTCCATTTCACACCGGAGCTCTTGGAAGAAATGAAAGCCAAAGGCGCCGAGCTGCGCTTCGTGACCCTTCACGTGGGCATCGGCACTTTCCGTCCGGTTTCCGAAGAAAATATCGAAGACCATGAAATGCATAAGGAATGGTACACCGTCCCCGAAGAAACCGCCGACGCCGTGAACCGCGCGAAAGCGGAAGGCCGCCGCGTGATCGCCGTAGGGACCACTTCGGTGCGCACCCTGGAGTCCGCCGGCCAGAGCGGGAAGCTCGAAAGTGGCAGCGGCTGGACGCAGCTGTACATTTACCCGGGCTACCAGTGGCACATCCCCGATGCCATCGTCACCAATTTCCATCTCCCGGAATCCACGCTGGTGATGATGATGGCCTCCTTCGCCGGCAGAGAACACATCCTGGCGGCTTATGAAGAAGCAGTGAAGCAGAAATACAGATTTTTCTCCTTTGGCGACGCCATGTTTTTGAAGTAAAGGAAAATATATGGTTATTCATTACGAATTGGTGGCGGAGGACAAGAAGACCGGTGCGCGCGCGGGCCTTCTCCATACGCCACATGGCACATTTAAGACACCGATGTTCATGCCCGTAGGGACGCAGGCGACGGTGAAGACCGTGACGCCGGAAGAATTGGAGGATATGGGAGCGCAGATCATCCTGTCGAATACCTATCATCTCTTCCTACGTCCGGGCACGGAGCTGATCAAGGAAGCGGGCGAGCTCCATCATTTCATGAATTGGCCCAAGGGTATCTTGACCGACAGCGGTGGATTCCAGGTATTCAGCCTGGGGGCTATGAGAAAAATCACGGAAGAGGGCGTGCATTTCCGCTCCTTCTTGGACGGCTCGAAGCAGTTCCTTTCGCCGGAGGTGTCCATTCACGCCCAGGAAGATCTGGGAAGCGACATTGCCATGGCTTTTGATGAATGCATTCCCTATCCGGCGGATTATAAATATGCGGACCAGTCCACCGCGCGGACGACCCGCTGGGCAGAGCGCTGCATCAAGGCGCATACGAGAACGGACCGCGGCATGTTTGGCATCGTGCAGGGCGGCATGTACAAGGACCTGCGCAAGAGAAGCGCCCAGGAAATTTCCTCCATGCCCTTTGACGGCCTGGCCATCGGCGGTCTCTCGGTGGGCGAGCCCCATGACCTGATGTATGACATCCTGGAAGACACCACCCAGTGGCTCCCGGTGAATAAGGCCCGCTACCTCATGGGCGTGGGCACGCCGGACTGCCTGGTGGAAGGCGTGGCTCGTGGCATCGACATGTTTGACTGCGTATTTCCTACCCGCGTGGCCAGAAATGGCATGGCCATGGTGCACACCGGCCGCATGAATATGAAGAATAAGAAATATGAAAAAGATTGGGCGCCACTGGAAGAAGGCTGCGGCTGCTACACCTGCCAGCACTACAGCCGCGCGTACATCCGTCATCTCTACAAGTCCGAAGAGCTCCTGGCCTTCCGCTTGGTGACCATTCACAATCTCTATTTCCTCCTGCAATTCATGCGTGACATGAGACAGGCGATCATCGATGGCAACTTCTCCGAATTCAGAGCGGCTTTCATGGATGGGTATAAGAGATGATTGGCGGTAGGGGTTTAGTGATCAGTGATTAGTGATCAGTGATTAGGACGCTTTTGACTACTGCGGGAAATGGAGAGGAAACCTTTTCGGGTGAAAGGTTTAAATCTCCAATTCTTGCTATCGCCAAATGCGCCCTGATCACTAATCACTGATCACTGATCACTAAATTCACATATTTTATACAGACAATTTATAGGCTAGTATGGTAAAATGATTCCATATGATTTGTGGAGGTGAAACAATGGAACAGGTTATGAGTTTTGTAAGCTTGGCATGGCCATTTCTGGTGCTGGTAGGGATCATGTATTTCTTCATGTACCGCCCGCAGAAGCAGCTGAGACTGGAAAGAGGACGTTTCCTCTTGTCTCTGCGCAAAGGCGATCACGTAGTAACTGCCGGAGGCGTGCATGGTGTGATTAAGGTTCTTCGCGACAAATACGTAGAGCTGGAAATCGCGCCGAAAGTCATCATCAAAGTCGAAAAGACGGCTATCCAGCATGGTGATGTGAAGCTGATCGACGAAGAAACCGCCAAGAAGGCCGGCGCTGCTGCGCTCGGTGCTGCTTCTGAAGAGCAGGTGGTCGGCAAGACCCCGGCTAAGGAAGAACCGGAAACCGAAGTGGTAGAGGAAATCGTAGAAGTCGATGATCCGAAAGACGCGGGCACGGAAGTGGTAGAAGAAGTCATCGAAGTCGAAGACAAAGAAGCTTCTAAAAAAGAGGAAAAGAAATGATGGAGTCGAATCTCCCGGCTTTCGAAAGGAAGAAGGAAATTCGTCAGAAGATGCTCGCCCTAAGGCGGGCTCTTTCTGCTAGTGAAAAGGAAGAGAGAAGCCGGGCACTGACAGGAAATTTGATTTCCTTGAAGGCCTACCAAGAGGCGAAGCGTATCCTCACGTATCTAGCGATGCCCGGGGAAGCGGACTTGGACTCGCTCATCCGAAAGGCTTTGGCAGATGGGAAAGAGGTCTATGTGCCGGTGTGCCTTGCGGCGCGCCAAATGGAAGCGGGACGGCTGCTTGACATGGAGCATTTCGTGAAAGGCCCCTATGGCCTTCGGGATCTCCCCAAGGGGTATAGCACGATTTCCCCTGAGGAAATCGACCTGGTCCTGGTGCCCGGCGTGGCAGGAAGCCCGGATGGCACGCGGCTTGGCATGGGCGCCGGCTACTACGACAGGTATCTCTCGAAGGTGCCTTATGAGAAGCGAGTCTTGGTGCTTTGGGATTTCCAAGTGGTAGAAGAGCTTCCATCGGAGCCTTTCGACCAATTCATGGCAGCCATTGTTACGGATACAGACATTATCATCACGAAAAGGGGTTGAAGTTTTGGAAAAGAAAAAGAGTAGCGGTGTCAGAAGCGGCGCATTGGTGCGTTTCTGGGTAGTCATTGCAGCTATCATCGCCGTCTTCTTGGGCACTGTAGGCTGGCTGGCGGGACATATCCGCCAGGGGCTCGACCTTCAGGGCGGCACGCACATCGTCATGCAGGCCGAAGACACTGCCGAGAATAAGGTGACACCGGAAGCCATCACCCAGGTCATCAATATCATGCAGAAGCGTGTCAATGAAATGGGCCTCACGGAACCGATCATTCAGCGCGAAGGGGCGAACCGCATCATCATCGAGCTCCCGGGCGAAAAGGATCCGCAGAAAGCCATCGAAACCATCGGTAAGACCGCTGTCCTTCAGTTCAAAGACGAAGAAGGCAATGTGAAGCTCACCGGCGAAGATCTGAAAAATGCCAAGGAACAGATGGGGCAGAACAAGCAGCCATTGGTTGGCCTCGAATTTAGCGAAGAAGGCGGCAAGAAATTCGGCGAGCTCACCGCTGCCAATATCGGCCGTCACATCGGCATTTACCTCGATGGTGAAATGCTGACAAACCCAGTGGTCAATGAAGCCATCACCGGCGGCTCTGCTGTCATCACCGGACAGAGAACGCTGGAAGAAGCGAAAGACCTGGCCATCCTTCTCCGTAGCGGCGCGCTGCCGGTCAAGGTGTCCGTCATGGAAGTCCGCACCGTCGGCCCGTCCCTGGGCCAGGACTCGAAGGATAAGTCTGTGGTGGCATTCACCATCGGCCTCTCTTTGGTCGTCCTCTTCATGCTGGGCGTGTACCGCATGGCCGGCTTTGTGGCTGACATTGCGCTTCTCGTTTACGTCCTCATTCTTCTGGGCATTTTGAATCTCCTCCATGCGACCCTGACGCTCCCAAGCGTCGCCGGCGTCATCCTCTCCATCGGTATGGCGGTGGATGCGAATGTCCTCATTTTTGAACGCTTCAAAGAAGAAATCGCCGAAGGCAAGCTCCTGCGTCTGGCTGTACAGTCCGGCTTCAAGCGCGCTTTCGTCACCATCTTCGATGCGAATATGACCGTCATCATCACCTCCTGCATCCTCTTCTTCCTGGGCAGCGCCACCGTGAAAGGCTTCGCCTTCTCGCTGGGCCTCGGCGTAGCGGTATCTATGTTTACCGCCATCACCGTGAGCCGCACGCTCCTCATGTTCCTGATCGATGCCAACTGGATTCATAACCCCTGGTGGTTTGGTGGAAAAAGGGGGTACGATAAATAATGCTTAATTCCTTTGATTTCATTGCAAAAAGAAAAATCTGGTTCAGTATTTCGGGCCTCCTCATCGTTTTATCCATTGCCGCATTGGTGCTGTTCCGCTTCAACTGGGGCATCGACTTCACCGGCGGCACCATCCTGGAGCTGGGCTTCCCGCAGAATGTGACCGTCGAGCAGGTTCGTGAAGGGCTCCGCAAGGATGGCCTGGAAACAGCCACCATTCAGCTTTCCGGAAATATGCAGGGTGAGGCCGGCGATGATGTGATCATCCGCACCAGAAATCTCTCTGCTGAAGAAGCACAGACTGTAGTTTCCCACGTGAAGGAAAAGGTGGGCGACGCAGAAGTGAAACGTATCGAAACCGTTGGCGCCGTCATCGGTTCCGAAGTGACGAAGAATACACTCCTCAATGTCGTCATTTCCTTCGGCGCTATGATCCTCTACATGTCCATTCGTTTTGAGCATCGCATTGCTCTCTCGGCTATCGTTGCCATTTGCCACGATATCCTGATGGTGCTTGGCGTCTTTGCTTTCTTCCATCTGGAAGTGGATGCCTCCTTCCTGGCGGCCATCCTGACGGTACTGGGCTACTCTATGAATGAATCCGTCGTCATCTTCGACCGTATCCGTGAAGCCATTCACACCCATCGGCGCACCGATAGCTTTGCGAAGCTGGCCAATGACTCGATCCATCAGACCATCCGCCGCTCTATGTACACACTGACCACCACGCTCTTCTGCGTCGCTTCCCTCTACTTCTTCGGCGGCGACACCACGAAGAACTTCGCTCTGGTCATGCTCATCGGCTTCATCTCCGGTGCGTACTCCTCCGTATGCGTAGCCACCTCCATCTGGGTGACCTGGCACGAACACACCTCTAGCAATAGAAACGCGCCTCACGCAGAGGAAGAAAAGAAATCGAAAAAAGTAAAAGCCGCTAAGGCGTAAGGAAATATGAATGTAAAAGGCCGCGAGAGTTCGTCTCTCGCGGCTTTTGGCGTTCGCCAGTAGTCGGTGGTCGGGGCGTGTCTCCCGCCAGTGCGTACAGCGAGATGCCATGGCTATCGGCTAAGTAGTCGGTAATCGGTGGTCGGTAGTCAGGGCGCGTTTGGCGCTAGACTTTCATAGAACGATTACCGCTGCGTTGAAAATCCAACATCAAATCTGCCCGAACACCAAGTCGATAGTGGTAATTACTCCATGTGAGTCTGGTGTCAAAAGCGTCCCGACTACCGGCCACCGACCACCGACTACTACGTCGTTAGTGGTCTTGGCGTGAATGAGAAAGCAGCCAAATGCGCCCTGACTACCGACCACCGACCACCGACTACTATGTCGTGAGCGGTTTTGGCGTAAATGAGAAAGCAGCCAAACGCGCCCCGCCCCCTAATTTCTAATTTGTCTATCCCCCGCCAAAAGGCTATAATAAGGAGGTATTTGCGAATTTGTTCAAAGTGGTTCAAATGGGAGGGATTTATGGAAACACTGAACGCTGTCGTTTCGGAAATCAATGGATTTCTATGGTCATCGGTGATCATCATTTTATTGGTGGGCGCCGGATTTTATTTCACTGTGCGTACGAGAGCGGTGCAGATCCGTTACTTTGGGAAAATGTTTCAGCTCATTGCGCATTCCGCTGGCACGAAGACGTCGGGAAATGAGATTTCCCCATTCCAGGCTTTCTGTGTCAGCACCGCGTCTCGCGTAGGCGTGGGCAATATTGCCGGCATCGCCATTGCGGTCACCTCCGGCGGTCCCGGGGCGATTTTCTGGATGTGGTTCATCGCGGTCATCGGCTCGGCTACGGGCTTTGTGGAAAGTACACTGGCACAGATTTACAAGGTGCCTCGCGAGGATGGCGGCGGCTTCCGTGGCGGTCCGGCTTACTATCTGAAAAATGGTTTGGGCCATGGGCTGTGGGCAGCGCTCTTTGCGATCCTGATTTCCGTGACCTATGGTATGATTTACAACTCTGTGCAGTCGAATACCATCGCTCTTGCTCTGTCGTCCGCTCTTGGCGCTGACCGCATGGTGGTGGGCGCCTGTGTGACCGTCCTTGCCATGACCGTCATCTGCGGCGGCATGGGTCGTATCGCTCGTGTCACCGAGTGGATGGTGCCCATCATGGCAGGCTTCTACATTCTCATTACCATCGGCATCATGCTTTACAACATCACGGAAATGCCGCGGGCTTTGGCTATCATTTTCCGCGACGCTTTTGATTTCCAGGCTGTCTTTGGTGGCGGCATGGGCGCGGCGGTCCTCACCGGTTTCAAGCGCGGCCTCTTCTCCAATGAAGCCGGCGAAGGCTCTGTACCAAATGCCGCAGCGTCCGCTGATGCCAGCCACCCGGCAGTGCAGGGGCTCATCCAGGCCTTCGGCGTCTATGTGGATACGCTCTTCATTTGCTCGGCTTCCGCTTTCATCGTTCTCTTGACTGGTGATTACGCATCCACCGGACTCACGGGCATCGAGCTCATCCAGTGGGACCTGGCGCAGTACTTTGGCCCTTGGGCGCCGAAAGCGGTATCCATCCTGATTTTCCTCTTCGCCTTCACTTCGCTGATCGGCAACTATTACTATGGGGAAATCAATATCGGCCACTTGTCCAGTAAGAAATGGCCGCTGAACCTCTTCCGCGTATGCATCGCGGTCATGATTTTCTGGGGCTCCATCGCCGACTTGCCGCTGGTATGGAACCTGGCAGACCTCTTCATGGCCTTCATGGTCCTCACCAATGTGACTGCCATCCTGATCCTCTTCCCCCAGGCCAGCCAGTGCCTTACGGACTACGAACGCCAGCTGAAAGAGGGCGTCAAAGTCCCCACGTTCCACAAAAAAGTGCTCTCCAACCTGAAGGGCATTTATTGGTGGGATGATGAGAATAATTTTAAGAAATAATGGTTAGTGATCAGCGATCAGTGATTAGTGGTCAGTGATCAGTACGTGCTTGTCTGCTTCATCAACTATACTGAATAGATTCATTGCAAAATAAAAAAACGCTGCGAAAGTCTTTTCGGCTTTTGCGGCGTTTTTATTTTTCTTGAAAAGTTTGCAGGAAATTTTGGGAAAGCAGAATAATGCGCCCTGATCACTGATCACTAATCACTGATCACTCCCCCCCTACTGTTCTTTTCTATCAAGCAAAGTCGCATTCCTCATCAGCACCTTCCTTCCCCTCCAGGCGAATGCGTAGGGGCGGTAGGTCTTATCGAAGGCGCGATTGGAGATGGACTCGAGCGTTTCCTTTGTGAGGAAGGGGATGCGGTTTTCTGCGATTTCCGGCAAGGGGGAGGGGAGGGCTTTTTCATTATAGGGGCAGCGGCGCTGGCATTCGTCGCAGCCGAAGATGTAGGGCGTGGCGGTGAGGATACGGATTTCCTCTTCCGTCAGGTCTTCTTTTTTTTGCGTGATATAGGATTTGCAGCGCCAAGGGGTGAGGCGAGTTTCGGAAATCGCGCGGCCGGGGCAGCAGCTCATGCAGATATGGCAGTCTTTGCAGGAAAGGGGGAGGGGACTATCCACAGGCATGTCCAGGGTAGTCAAAATGGATCCGATGGTGACGTAGGAGCCGTAGCGGGGATGGATGAGGCAGTGGTTTTTCCCGAAGAATCCCAGCCCCGCCTGATAGGCGAGCCAGCGATCCACCAAAGGCGAGGTATCCACCAAGGGGAGAAATTCGGCGTCCGGGTAGGCGGCTTTCATGATAGCGATGAGGCGGGCGAGATAGGCGTGATTGATTTTGTGATAGTCCACGGCCCTTGCGTAGAGGGCGATATTTCCTTCCTCCTCCTCTTGGGGCTTGTAAGGAAATAGGATCACCATCACCGACCGGGCGCCGGGGAGGAGGGACGTGCTATCCAGTCGAAGCGAAGCCTTCGGCGCAAAGGGCACATCGCCGGCTTCGCTTAGGATGCGCGAGAGCTTCTCGCCCATGGAAGCGCTGCACACGCCGCAGGCGTCTAAGCGAAGCTTCGCCGCTTCTTCCAAAAATAATTCCTTAGCCCGTAAGTCCATAGGAAACCTTCCTTCAAAGAAAAAGCTGCAAGGAAAACCTTGCAGCAGAGACTCAGTTACATTGTTATTCATACGGTAGAGAAACAAAAGCGACCAAAGGGGGCAAGGGTCGTGGGGCAGGGGTCAAGGGGAGGTGCGGCGCACAAATCAGGAA
>CAVEMF010000012.1:0-10769 GCA_963616715.1 Ruminococcus bromii
CGCAAACATTGGCATGCTTAGGGCTAGTGCTGGGTATGCACCTACGGTGCATTTCTATCCGGCGCTATCGCGCGACCCTTCTCCAAGGGTCTACTCATGTGAGGCTAGAGTCACAATTCTGTGCAAAACTTCAGCAAAAAATCCTCGGCTTAATAGCATTCCTCTGGAAGGGGGACTGAAGGACGGATGATGCAAGAAAGTTTTTCAAATTGGCGGCGCTTTTTGATTTGTGCGCCGCACCTTCCCTTGCCCCCTGCCCCTTGTCCCTAGACCCTGTTCTCGCGAGAGGCTTTCTCCAAATCCATGGGGCGCGCCCCTTAGAAACTAAGATAGGCTTTTGCTTCCGCGTCCAATTCCGTGATCACGTCGTTTTTGGATGTGCCGTCTAAAAGTTTCCGGACCGCCGTTCTGGATAAATTCCAGATGGGCAGATGCAGGCGGTAGTCCGTGCCGGACACCACCAGTCCCTTGTTATAACTTTGGATCACCGGCTGAATTTCCTTGGCGGAAGAGGATTCCCCGTCTTTAATTGGCGAAATGGAGCACTGGTCCTCACAGAATTCGTGAAGATTCTCTGCCTTTGTGAAATATTCTACAAAGAGCTTGGCTTCTGAAATATATTGGCTCTTGGCATTCACGGCCAGGCGGGTGTCCGGATTGACCACCACCAAGGCGCCGTCTTGCCGGATGGGAAGCGGGTGCACCTCGTAATTGAATTTCGCGTCGTAATCACTTTTCAGGCGATTCGATGCCCATACGCCGGTGAGCAGGAAGGGGCTTTCGCCTTTCGCAAAGGATTCCAGATCATCGGAGGTCTTCTTCGTATTTCTTGTGGCGGCTGCATCCACATAGCCTTTCGAGATCATTTCATCCACCAGCGACAAGCCGGAGGATAGACTTTGGCCGAGGCGGAGCATCCCGGCGTTCAATCCGTCGAAATAGGATCCGGCGTTTCCTACTTGGTAGAGGTCATAGTAAGAGGCGCCGATGACCAAGGTCTTGAGGGAAATATCATTGTTTGCAATGATTGGCGTGATGCCTGCCTTTACGAAATAGTCGCACACCGCTTCTAATTCTTTCCGGTTTTTGGGCACGGACTTTCCGTGCTGCTTCAAGAGGTCCATATTGCAATAGAGCCCGAAGGCGGACACGGTGGTGGGCAGCCAATAGATGCCGTCTTTTTGAATGAACTCCTCTTTCATATCTCTCGTATACTGATCAATGGTGGATAGCCCTGTCAGGTCGGAGAGCATTCCTTTTTCCTGCAGCCGTATGGTCGTGTCGTGGTCCAACATGAAAATATCATCGCCATGACCCGTTTCCATGCGCTTGTCCAATGCGTCATAATACGCCGTCCCTTTGATGGATTCGTAGGTGATGATGATGTCCGGGTGTTTCTTCATGAAACCGGTCATGATCTCTTCGATCACATGCACATTGCTCTCGTCGGCTTTGTTTCCGAAAAAGGTGAGCGTCACTTTCTTCGGCGCCCCTCTTTCCACCACATGGACCTCTCCTGCCGTTTGACTAGCGCAGCCCGAGAGGCCCGCAAGGCAAATCCCCCCGGCCAGCAGCGCGGCAAATGCTTTCCTCATCATCTTTTCTCCCCACGGACTTAGCGTTTTTTATAATCCTAAACGGTACATAAAATCTATACTCATTTTACCATGAATCTTATGGATAGTTCAATGAATGCGTGACATGAGACGTGAGACAATTAGACGTGAGACGTAAGACGTAAGACGCGAGATGTGAGATGTGAGACGTGAGACATGAGACGCGAGACGGGAGACATGAGACGTAAGACGCGAGACGCGAGACGCGAGACGCGAGACGCGAGACGTGAGACGCGAGACGTGAGATGTGAGACATGAGACGCGAGACATTAGACTTTAGACATTAGACATGAGACGTTAGGGGGCTGTCGTCTGATGTCTAATGTCTAACATCTCCCGTCTCCCGTCTCCTGTCTTCCCTGGGGGAACCACGTCCCTTACACAGCAGTGTTCCTGGCATGAGAAAACGCCGCGGAAGTGAGAAGTCACTTTCGCGGCGTTCTTTTTAGTGAGGATTGAGGAGTGAAGGCGCGGCCACCGGCAGCCTCATTGGCTGGTGGTGCTATCGTGGGTGCGAACATGTCGATGCCGCTTCTGGCTTCTAGCTGCTAGCTTCTAGTCGGCTAGTGCTACAGGCTCGATGATGGCGGCATGTGCGATAGGCACGCGGTTAGCGGTTGTCAAAGCATCTGCCGCTTCCGCTAAGAGCGGGACGCACTTTGCTGCTGCCTCGCCCAATCCCCCTGCCCCCCTTCCGGAGGAAGGGGGTAAAAGCGATGAATGAGGCTAGAGTCAAACGCGTCCTGATCACTGATCACTGATCACTAAAACCCACTATCGTCATTCCCCAATTTTTTCTATCTCAATCTCCTTCCCCAGCGTGAAGGACCAGAGGTAGAGATGGGTGACCGGCTTTTGCAGAAGTTTCTCGGCGGCTTCGCCGTAGACTTGGAGCTGGATCTTGTAGTGATGCTTCAGTTCTTCTTCGGTCATGGTGTGGTCGGTCTTGTAGTCGATGATGATGAGGCCGTCTTTGGTTTCTACGAGGCAGTCCATGACGCCTTGGAGGAAAATTTTTTCTCCCTCTTCGCAGTGCTCGTAGAAGGAGCGAGCGGGGAGGAGGATGGAGAATGGCATTTCCTTCCAGATGTATTTCGCGTTCTTCATGGCTTCGCAAAGCGGCCCTTCGGCGAAGGTCAGGAGCGCACGGACGGGATTTCGATTTCTTCTATGGGAGAGAAGGATTTTCGTTTCCTCTTCCGTGAACATTTGCCGAGCGGCGAGGCTTAGGATGCGCTGGCGGATGGAGTCTTCCGACGGGAAGAGGCTGGTGAAGTCGATGAGCTCCATGGCTTTGTGCATGAGGGTGCCGAAGGAGGTGCCGCTGTACTTTGGCGTGTCATCGTCTGCGAAAGTGGGGAGGGCAGCGTAGTCCGGCGGCGTACCGGCGAGGAGCGCGGCGTACTCCGTTTCGTTTTCCGTGGGCTCAGCGATGTCCTCGGCCAAGGTGGCAGACGCATAGGGCGGCTCTTCGCCTTCGGCATATTCGGCGGCTTCGCGGAGCTTCACAGCCGCAGTGGCGGTGAGCTTGGCGGGCGTGTCTACGGCGCCGGGGAAATCGTAGCGCCACGTGAGCTGGCGGGAAAGCCACTCGGGGATCTCAGCGGGAAGTCTCGCTAGGAAATCAGAGAGCGGCACAGCCTCTTTGGGCGCTTCGATTTCTTTGATTTCCGTCGCTACCTTTTCCTCGCTTGACGTCGGCGCAAGGAGCGCTCTTTCCTCAGGCGTGAGGAATTGCCGCGCGGCCCGGATCGCAAAGACGAAGGTGGAGCAGTCGCCCGGCGCGTCGTCCTGGTAAGCCGGGATGGCTTCTAAGCGGTCCCACAGGTCTTTGAGATTTCGATGGTGCATCATGGCGGGAAGGATCCAGTCGAGATAGGATTTCCCATTGGAAATGAGATGGGACGGAAGCGGCGCGGGCGCATCGGCAGTGGTGCCCACCAGGGCGAGGGCGGTGTTCTTGAGAAGGTCTTCGCCTTTTTTCGTGACAGCCGAGAGGTAGAGCGCATCTCTGGCGCGGGTCATGGCCACGTAGAGGAGCCGGGCTTCTTCGGCGTCGTTTTCTTTGAGGGACGCGTATTTCACGGCGTAGTGGTACAGCGTGGGCCAGCGGACCTGGTGCTCCTTGTCGTAGTAGGGAAGGCCCAGGCCTAGGGTCTTGTGACAGAGGACGCGATCATTCATGTCCTGGGTGTTGAAGGCTTTCGCCGTGTCGGCCAAGAAGACGATGGGGAATTCCAGCCCCTTGCTCTTGTGAATGGTCATGATGCGCACGGCGTCCGAGGAGACGGCGGCGCGGTTCGCTTTGAACTGCTTGTCGTCTTTGGAAAGCTGGGAAAGGTAATTGAGGAAGGGGTAGAGGCCATTGTGGCTGCTGCTGTCTCGCTCGAGCGCCAGCTTGTAAAAGGCCTGGATGTGAGACCTGCGGAAGCTGCCACCGGGGAGGCCGGATACATAGGTGAGGTAGCCGGTGTCGTCCAAAATGTCGCGGATGAGCGGCGCCACGCCGTCCTCGATGCTGCGGCTGCGCCATACATGGAAATGGGAAAGGAAACGGGCCACCTTCGCTGCTTCTTCGGCAGGGAGGATCGACGCCGCCTCAGGAAGGATTTGGAAGAGATGGGCAAGGCCTCGGCCTTTCTTCGCCAAGTAGAGATTGGCCATGTGGGTCTCCGTCAGGCCTACGAAGAAGGAGCGCAGCACCGCCACCATGGCTAGATCCTGCAGCGGATTGTCCAGGATTTTGAGGAGAGCCCACAGGATTTCCACTTCCACATTTCTGACGAAATCATCATCGGCAGAAGAAATGGCCGGGATGCCGGCGGCTTCCAAAATTTTTAAAAGCTCCGGCCCTTTGTTCGAAATGGAGCGCAGAAGGATGACCATGTCGCCGTAGGAAACGGGACGGAAAGAGCCGTCCTTATTCATCACTTGCTTTTGAGAAGCCATGAGGCTCTGAATGGTCTTCGCAATATAGCGGCCTTCGAGATGGATGTTTTGGATTTCCAGAAGCGACGCGTCCACGTCACCGGAAAGCTCCTCGCTATCGAGGAGTGTCAGGGAGACCTTCCCGCCTACGTAGCTCTCCGGTCGCGCCTCTTCGTGGCGGCCCGGGTAGAGGGCTTCGGCGGCGCCGTAGTCCAGCTCCAAATTTTCCTCGGTCATGATCTGGCGGAAAAGGTAATTGATGGACGAGAGGACCCCCGCGTCGCTTCGGAAATTTTTATTGAGGTCGATGCGGTAATTGACGGTGTCGCTGCCGGTGGTGAAGGTTTTGTATTTCGAAAGGAAAATGGTGGGGTCCGCTTGGCGGAAGCGGTAAATGCTCTGCTTGATGTCGCCCACCATGAAGCGATTCTTCCCATTGGAAATCAAGGCGGTGATGAGCTCCTGCACTTCGTTGGTGTCCTGGTACTCGTCGATCATCACTTCTTTGTATTTCTTTTGGAGAGACCGCGCCGTCTCCGATGGGAAATCGGTGGCCCGCTCCGGCGTGAATCCCACGGCGCTGCGATCGATCAAAAGCTCCAAGGCGTAGCGCTCGCTGTCGCTGAAATCCATGTAGCCTTCCTGCTTCTTTCGCTGCCGGTAGGCCTTGGAGAAATCCAGGGTCAGCCGCGCGAGGACCAAGGCCATGGTGCCCATGGACCGGGTCTCCCGGAGCCACTGGTCTTCGGCAATCGCAAAGAAAGGCGTGAGCTTCTCATCGTAAATTTTTTTAGCGGCTTTTCTTCGATCTCGGATGTTATTGGCGTCAGCGGAGTTGGTGAAATCGGAGGTGCTGGCATAACCAAACTGCGCAGCCATGGGCTTTAACATTCTTGGCAAATTATCAAACTTGAAAGAAGGGATGCTGTAGAGCTCTTTCCATGTGGTTGTCTTAGCTGCTTGACTGAAGAAGGTGTATTCGTTACTGAGCATCTCGCCGTAGAGTGCTTGGGCAGCGGGATTTTTTTCCATGACCGCAAAGGCCTGGCGGTAGAAGTCGCAGATTTTTTCCAAAAGCGCCGTGAGATTATCCAGCACCGGCTTCGTCCATGGGAGGTCGTCTAAGTGGGCGCCTTCCGGGATTTCATAATTCTTCGGCAAATTCTCCAGCCAAACCTCCGGGAACGCCATGGTGTCGGAGAAGTCGTGGAGCTTTAGGATGATATCCTTCAGCGCACGGTCTTGGTAGCGGGAAACGAAAAAGTCTGCTGCCTCCAAGAAATCGACGTCCCCTTCCTCGTACCAACGCTCCAGGACCTCGGAGAGCACTTCCTCCTCGATGAGATGGTTTTCATTTTCATCGGCTAGGATTTTGATCTTCGGGTCCAGGTCCAGCAGGTAGAAATATTGGCGCACCAGAGACTGGAAAAAGGAATCCAGTGTGGAAATCTGTGCGCTGGAAAGGAGAGTGATCTGCCGCTCTAAGTGGCGCATCAGCGGCCGGTCCTCGGCGGTGGTGGCTGCGTCCAGCTCGCGGGTCAAAGCCGCCGACACGCGGGACTTCATTTCACTGGCCGCCGCCTTCGTGAAGGTGAGGACCAAAAGCTGATTGATATCGGTGTGATTCTCCGGGTCCTTCACCAGGCGGATGATCCGCTCCGTCAGGACCGCGGTCTTCCCACTCCCCGCAGCGGCGGAGAGGAGAAGATTTCTATTTCGTACTTGCAGGGCTTCTTCCTGCTGTGGTGTCCAGCTCATAGGGGGCTCCTTTTTTGAGAAAGTGAGAATATGAGAGATTGAGATTGTGAGAATATGAGATGACGAGAAGCTGAGGGGTCAGGCTTCCGTATTTTCTGTTTTGTTGACACAAATATATTCCATAATTATAATGTAATTATGGAATATATTTCTTTTGAGTGGGATGAAAACAAAAACACTATCAACAAAAAGAAGCATCGAATTTCTTTTGAGGAAGCGAAAACTGTTTTCGAAGATGTGGAAGCGTTAATTATTGATGATCCGGACCATTCAATCGACGAGGAGCGATTTATTATACTTGGCTTTAGCAGCCGAGCGAATTTATTGGTCGTTTGCCATTGTTATCGCCAAAATGATAGTGTGATTCGTATTATTTCAGCAAGAAAGGCTACGCCGCGTGAAGCCGATCAGTATGATGAAAGGAGATGAATATTATGCGTGATGAATATGATTTTTCCAATGCTAGAAAAAATCCTTATGTTTCGCAGAAAAAACAGATTTCCATCAATGTCGATGTGTCAACCATCGAATATTTCAAGGCGCTTTCCAAACAAAGTGGAATTCCATATCAGCTGTTAATCAATTCATATCTTAAAGATTGTGTTGATCATAATAAGAAACTGGAACTCCATTGGAGTTGAGAGATGTCCCCGAAGCTATGCTTTGGGGATTTTTTTATTTGTGGATGGAAAGTGAATCTTGCGCAGACGCACGGTTATACGGTAAACGGTTCACGGTAGTGGGGAAGCAGGGAAACGCGCGAGGGCTACCGACTACCGACTACTATTCTCCCTCCTCCTCCGCAATCGGCCCCACTTCCAGCATCTTCTTGATTTCCCCATCGCTCGGCGCTTTCACGTAGTCATAGCCTTCGTCTTTCATGGCGGGGTCGAAGCGGCAGATGGCGCTGTAGGGGCAGTACTTGCAGCCATTGTCTTGGCCCAGCTTGTAGGGGCGGATGGCGATGTCGCCTTCCATCATGCGGTTCATGAGGGAGATGAGTTTCTCTTTCACGGTCTCTAAGAGATTTTGGAATTGGGTCTCTGTGAGGAGACTATTGCTGCTCCTTAGTGCGTCGCGGTCAGTAAAGGATACCGGAAGAAGAGATTCGGGGCTGCCGGCTTTTTCATCCAGCGCGCGGATTTTTTCTTTATCATTCAAGAGGAAGCCCGAGGCATTGTCCTTGGCCGAGAGCGGCGGCTCGCCGCCGGGCGGGACGGCGCTGATGCTCTTCACGTCGCCGGAGAGGTAGAGGTACATGAGGGCGGTAGGAAGGAGCGGGTGATTTTTATTTTCCTCCATCACGGCCAAAAGGTAGGTAAGGAGCTGCAACTTCACGCCGCTTACGATTTCCCGCAAGGAGGCTGTGGTCTTTCCTGTCTTGTAGTCAAAGATGGCGGCGCTATCGCTGTCCATGTCCAGCCGGTCGATCTTGCCATTCAGGGTGAAGGTGCCGCTTTGGTCTTCTAAGTGGAGGAGGAAACTTTTCTCCAGCTCCTTCGTGTCAAAGTGGCTCCGGCGGCTCCAGTCGCGAAGGCGCTTCAAGGTCTCTGCGAAGGTTTTGTTCAAGGCTCTCTCGGTATAGCGGGAGGCGGCGTCGGCATCCAAGGCGCCGAATTTGATGCGCGGCGCGATTTCCGAAGCAATGGATTTCGAAAGGCTCGCGATGTCTTCGTCGCTGGCGTCACGCCATTGTTTCTTGCCGCGGGTCAAGGTGGTGCCGAAGCGGCAGAGGCCGGCGTGGAGGTAGTTGCCAAAATCCATGGTTTTTACGGTGCCGTCGTCACGCTCTTCCAGGTGAAGGCCGTAGCTAAGGAAATATTTGTAAGGACAGGAGCGATATTGCTCCAGCTTGGTAACCGACGCAAAGAACCGGCCATTGGGCTTGAAGAGTTTTTCGGCCAATGCTTTTGGTAGCGGCCCCGCCTCATTGGCATAGGAGAAGCAGTGGAGCTTTTCGCGAAGCATTTCTTTGCCGCCCTTTTGCGTGAGCGCCCAAGCAGTCAAAGCGGTCCAGGGGGAGCTTGCCTCCGGCATCCCTTCGCGAAGCACCAGCGGGAGGAGCGCGAGGGCTTGGGCGGGATTGGCAAAGTAGGAAGCGTCGCCGCGATGGGGAGAGGGCGGCAGGATTTCTTTTTTCTCGGACAGATAGCCCAGCTTTTCCATCTGGGACACCAGGAAGGATGGGAAGGTGTCTTGCCCTTCGTCATTGGAGGCGGGCATGGAGAGGTAGAGGGCATCGGAGCCGCGGGTCATGGCCAGGTACACGTAGAATTGCTCCTGCTGGATCATCTGCATCAGATTATTTCCAAAGAGCAGCTCGCTGTCTTTTGCCAGCTGCTCTTTTTCTATTTCCGTAAAGAAACCGGCTTCCTCGATGCGCTTTGGAAATTCCCCTTCGATGACGCCGGGGATGAAGACCACCTTCGCTTCCATGGCGTAGCCGCGGTCCATGCCAGTGATGGTGACGTGGTCCAAGGTCGGCGGGATGGTGGAGTAGGTGAGGGCCGAAAGGCCGTCCTCGAAGAGCGAGAGGAAGGTCTTCTCGTCCATGGCCTCGTCGCCGGAGACGTGGACGATCTCGTCCAAGAGGCCGAGAATCTTTTTCCACACTTGGAGATGGGGGCGAAGGTTCGTGGTGAGGAATTGGGCCTCGTCCATGTCGCTCAAGGTTTTCGGAATTTTTTCTTTCAAAAGGAAACGGTACAGCAGCTCGCAGCGCGCTTTCACAGACGCTGCGTTTTTCCATGCCTCCGCCAAAGGGTCCAGGAGCGTGAGGAGTCGCATGCGCCACTCATTCACCTGCCGCAGCTCGGCAAGCTCGGCCTCCGAGAGCGGCGGCGGGTCCTTCTCCAAATCCCAATAGATGCGGAAGTCCCAGGTGCGATGCCACTGCCAGGGGCGGATATGGTGGGTGAGCACGTAATTTTCCAGTTCGTCGATTTCCTCTCTAGTGAAACCGGAAAGGAGCCCGGTCTTCAAAAGACGGAAGAGCGCTTCGGCCTGGTAGCCGCCATTCTTTCGCGTGGCCTCGGCGGTGAGGAAGCGGACCAGGAAATCGGTGAGCATCACCAGCGGGTGATTGTTCATAGGCTGCTTCTTGTCGATGAAGGCGGGGATCTGGTAGGTCTTGCAGGCGCGGGCAAAGATGTCGTTATAATTCTCCGGCGTCCGCATGAGCACCAGGATGTCCCGATAGCGAAGGCCGTGGTCCTTCACCAGGGCGGCGATGGTGCGGGCGATGCCGTCCACCTCGTCCTCTTGGGAGGCGGCGGTCAAAAGATGGATGCCCTTGGCGGGAGAGATGTCTTCCTCTTGGACTTCGCAAGGAAGGCTGCGCTCGGCGAAGAAGGAGCGGGACAGGGCGAGGAGTTTTTCAGAGCGGAAACGCTTTTCCTCCGTGAGCACGATGCCATCGGAGTGGCGCTCTGCTTCCTGGAGCTGGCGGTAGAGTTGGTAAGGCCTGGCGAAATTAGGGTTTCCCATGGCCATCTCCGGCCGGTCCATGGGAAGCGTCATGGTTACTTCCTTCGCCGTATGGATGAGCGCGGAAACGATATGGATCTTCTGCGGCGCCATGCCATTGAAGCCATCGATCCACACATGAGAATTTCGGATGGAGGGGGATTTGGGGATTTCCCGGGCCAAGAGATCAAAGAGACTGCCTTCGTAAGAGAAGTGGGCGCGCAGATAGTCGTGGTACGCCCGATAGAGGAGCGCAAGGTCCGCGGTCTTCTTCCCCAGTGGCGTGTCGCCTTCTCGCTTCGCGGCGTCATCGAGCTCTTTCTCCGTCACGCAGAACATATCCAGCTGGTGGAAAAAGTTTGTGAGGTTCTCTGAGAAATGAGGATAGGACGCGGCGCGGAAGATCACTTGGAGCTCGTTTTTGAGTTCCTCCAAGAGCCGGCGAATGATGATTTGCTGGCCCAAGGGCGAGAGCGCGTCAGCCACCGGCGAGTGAAGCTCCTGGAAGACGCGGTAGGCCAGGCGCGAGAAGCCGCACACCGTCACGTCCACGAAGCCTTCACCGGGGAAGGACTTCGCCAGCATGTACTCGGCAGTGTAAGTCCCCTGGTCCGGCACCAAAAGGTACGCCTTCCCACCGGGGGTGCTTCTCAAATACTCTTGGATCTCGTGGCAGCACCGGCTGCTCTTCCCGCTGCCGGCTTTGCCAAAAATGAAATGTAAGCTCATAGGGGCCTCCTTGTTGGGAAATGGGGATTTAGGGCTAGAGGTTTCGTGGTCGGTAGTCGGTAGTCGGTGGTCGGGGCGCGTCTAACGCTAGGCGTCGAATGGAGCTGATCACTGATTACGAAGCTTGTCCAAACCTGGAATACTTTTTGTCTCTCATTATAGCTCAAATAAAGACAGAGGGCGCCAAGAAAATGTGTTTGGATTGCTTGCGCACAAGTAGTCGGTAGTCGGGCTCGATTTACGCTAGTGCTAACAAACTGCTGATGCCTGCTT
>CAVEMF010000012.1:10779-17138 GCA_963616715.1 Ruminococcus bromii
CCGCTGCCGGCTTTGCCGAAAATGAAATGTAAGCTCATAGGGGCCTCCTTGTTAAGGGGATAAGGGATAAGGGGCGCTAGTGCTGCGACCGCCAGTGCAAACATGTCGCTTTAGCTCCTAGCTGCTGGCTGCTAGCCAGCTGGAGGAACAATTCGCTGATAGCAAAGTGCGTGGGTGTTTTTCAATTTGCGTCCTTATCATTACAATTTCTCAACTTCTCATGATCTGCCATTCATTATAGCTCAAATAAAGACAGCGAGCGCCAAGAAAATGTGTTTGGGGTGCTCGCCGCTTTCGCCAGCTTGGCAATTATACGGCTATCAAAATAAGTAATCGGTGATCGGTGGTCGGGGCGCATTTGGCTGCTTCCTCATAGCTTTGAGCTAGGAGCTAGGAGCTTGGAGCTTGTAAGCCTCTCGCTCGAGACGCCAGAAGAGATGGAGGCTTCAGATGATCCACTTTCCTTCGGCGTCTCGTGGGGCGAGCTTACAAGCTCCAAGCTCCAAGCTCAAAGCTATGCAGAAGCAGGTAAGCAGGTCCTTATCCCTTATCCCCTATCCCTTATCCCTAACTCTCCCTTGAACCTCGCCCCCCAACCTCGTATAATAGAAAAGTTATTTTACAGAAAGAAGGCAAATCATCGGAATGAATAGCAATGCGCTTTGGACTCGGGAGTTTATCGGCATGGGGCTCACGAATTTCTTTTATTTCATGTCGCAATACATTTTGATCGCATCGCTCCCGGTGTACATCATGGACGACCTGGGGCTGGGGCAGTGGGAGGCGGGGATGGCTATGACCTGCTTCCAGATCGGCACGGTGACGGCGCGGCCGCTGGCGGGGCGTATCATCGATGGCGTGCATAAGCAGCGGTTGCTCTTCATCGTTTCCATTTTGTTTTTCCTCATCATGGCGGGCTTCCACTTGGCCAGCGAGCTGCACCTGGTGTGGGGCCTGCGTCTGCTTCACGGCATCGTCTTCGCTCTGGGCACCACGGCGTCGGCCACCATGGCGGCGCTGGTGCTGCCGGCGAAGCGCAAAGGCGAGGGCATCGGCTACTTCGCGGTGTGCGGAAATATGGCCATGGTGGTGGGCCCCTTGGTGGGACTCCTCATCATCGAGACCTTCGGCGCGTCGATCCTCTTCACCTTCCTGGCGGGCCTTGCGGTATGCGCAATCCTTTCCGGAAATGGGAAATCGCTTCCGGCCTCTGTGGTGAAGCCCGGCGAAAAGAGAAAGAAGGGCGTCCATCTTTCTGATTTCTTTGAGAAGAAAGCCCTTCCGGCGGTCATCCTGGGTGGCCTCGTCTTTTTTGCTTACGGCGGCGTCCTCACCTTCATCCCTATGTACACAAGGAGCCTGGGGATTTCTTCTTACACCAGTCTGTTCTTCCTGGTCTTCGCGCTTGTCATCGTGGTGAGCCGTCCTTTCGTGGGCTATCTCTTTGACCATCACGGCTCGGACTACACCGTGTACCCCGGATTCGTTTCTTTCTCCTTGGGCTTTATCCTCTTTAGCCTGGCCGAAGGGCCGGTGCTCCTCCTCTTCTCCGGCGCCGTCCTGGGCCTGGGCTTTGGCGCTCTGGCGCCGGCGTTCCAGACCATCGCCGTGCAGAAGGCCCCGGCCTCCCGCGCCGGCGTGGCGACTTCCACGTACTTCTGGTCCCTGGACATCAGCGTAGGCCTCGCCGCCGGGTTCCTTGGCATCGTAGCCGACGCCTGGGGCTATCCCTTCATGTACGGCGTCATCTGCCTCGCGTCGTCCTTGGCGGGGCTTATATATTACACGTATTGGCGGAGGCAGCAGGGGTGAAGGACGCCATCGTAAGTGAGGAGTGAGGAGGGAGGAGTGGTGGTGCGGCGCACAAATTAAGAAGCGCCGCGAGTTTGAGAAGTCAGCGCGCCTCCCTGCTTCCTCACTACCGTGAACCGTTTACCGTATAACCGTTAACCGGCTCTTTTGCCGATAGCGGGAAATGGAGCACTGCCCTACTTCAACGTAGCGGTTTATCACTCTGGGGCTCGCTAGTTGAAGCACGCGCGGTGAACGGTTACACGGTTATGCGGATAACGGATGTGGGGAAGCAGGTGCGCGCATCTTGATTTCAAAACTCGCGCCGCTTTCCCATTTGATGCGGCGCACCACCACTCCTAACTCCTCCCTCCTCACTTTGCATCGCTAGCTGACACCCTGACCACTGATCACTGACCCCTGATCACTAATCACTAATCCCTTGCAAAATCATACCAAAGTTGCTATGATAACTTTCGAAATAGTTTAGGTGGGGGAAACAATTATTATTTCTCGCAAAGGAATATAAAAGAGCACGTGCGTCTCCTACGTGGAGGCGCTTTTATTTTTTTAGGTACGCGTATGAAAGAAGAGAAAAAGTGGATCGGTCACTTCAGCAAGCCGGTGCTGGTGCTGGGGGTCTTTGCCACCATTGTGTGGGTGTTGGTCTTGTATCACACCTTTGCCATGACCGAGGCGAATCGCTTCCGGGCGCTGGGGACGGCGCAGCTGAATTGGCTGGAGCAGTCGGTGGACCGGCATGGCCGCATCTTGGACGGCCTGGCCGGCTGGATCGTTACGCATGATGGGAGTGCGGAAGGCTTCGAGGCGCAGTCGAGTCGTTACATGGGCTTCTCCCACTGCGTGCAGAGCGTGCAGCTCTTCCCGCTTCATGGCGAGCAGAAGGTATTTCCCTGGGCGGGCTGGGCGCTGGATGTGGAGGACGAGCTGCCGCTGTGGACGAAGGATTTCACAGAGCATAAGCGGTTGACACCTATGCTGGTTCAAGAAAATGAAAAGACCGGCGGCGAGGATCTGGTCCTTCTGCGGCCGGTGTACTTGGATAAAGGCGAAGCAAATGCGGCGGAGCTCTGGGGCTTTGTGGCACTCACCACATCGGCCCAGGGCCTCTATGATGAAATGAATCTCGCCCGTTTTCAAAAGCTGGGTGTCAACCATGAATTGACCTGGCTCGATACGAAAGGGACAAAGCAGACTTTGATTTCCCGCGGCGAGATCACCGGCGTGGACGTGGAAGTGCAGCGAAAGATCGGCGGCGTCCTCTGGACATTGCGCCTGCAGCCCGAGGACGGCTGGTGCAGCTGGTGGGTGATCCTCCTGGGCATCTGGAGCGGCGTCATGCCGACCTTGATGATTTCCTTCTATCGGAGACGAAGCATCACCGCCGAGACGAAGGGAAATCATGATTTCCTCACCGGCGCCTTCAACCGCAGCGGCGGCGAGAAAGCAGCGGAGCAATATCTCAAGGCCCATCGTCATGAAAAGGTGCGTGTCATGGCGCTGGACATCGACAATTTCAAATTGGTGAATGATATGTACGGCCACGAGGCCGGCGACGAAGTCCTGAAGCGCCTTGTCGTCGATGCGCGTCTTGCCTTTCCCGGCGCCGTGGTGATCCGCAATGGCGGCGATGAATTCATGATCATCCAAAGCTACGACGAGGAAGCTCTGATAAATGAGCACATCCGCCTCTTCGTGAAGACGCCGCACCGCGTGGTGACCAAGAGCGGAGAAATCCAATTCACCACCTCCATGGGCTGCGCCACCTATCCGGAGCAGGACAGTAGCTATTTGAAATTGGCAAACAAAGCGGACTTCGCTCTCTATAATGCGAAGCTCAATGGCAAATCCGATTGGCGCCCCTTCGACGCCTCGCTCCTCACCTTGCAGAAGCGGGTGCGCTTGGGCTTCAACCTTTCCGACTTCTCGAACCACATGCCCGGCGCTATGTTCGTGAACCATTGCGACGACGATGCGAAAATTCTTTTCGCCAGCGACCCGGCGGTGGCGCTCCTAGGCTGCGACTCCTGGGAGGACTTCCAGGACTATAGCAAGGGCTCCTTCAAGAATGTGGTCCACCCTGATGACTGGCAGCGCATTTACGTGGGCGCCAGGAAGCTTGAGGCCGAAGGCGAAGCGGCGAAGCAAATCAAATTCTTCCCCGCCCGGCTCCTCGCGAAGAATGGAGAAATCAAAGAAGTCTTCTCCGTGGGCCAGTACCACGTGAACCCCTTCCATGGCGGCGTCTTCTACGTCACAGTCTTCGATAAATCCCGAATCATCATGAGCGATGGGAAATAGGCAAAATAAAAAAACGGTTTCCGATTGGGGAAACCGTTTTTTGGTGTTCAGTGATCAGTGATTAGTAGTCAGTGATCGGGGCGTGCTTGAGGCCAGTGCGTACATAGAGGTAATACCGCTACGTATACTCCTGCGCCAAATGCGTCCTGATCACCGTAATGCTAAGTTGAGGGGGGATGCTGAGGTTTAGCATAGATTTGTTAGTCTGGCCTTACGTGAGTAGACCCTTGGAGAAGGGTCGCCCGATAGGGCCGGATAGAAATGCGCCGAAGGCGCATAACCAGCAGTAGCGGTATCATGCAAAGCTTTACGCAAACATTAGCATGCTTTTGGCTACTGCTGAGTATGCGCCTACGGCGCATTTCTATCCGGCGCTTTGCGCGACCCTTCTCCAAGGGTCTACTCCTTAACGCTTGCGCAACATAATGCTTCTACTTGCTGGTATTTAAACTTCTTAAACTTAATGGTATTACCGACTACTAAATCCGATAGCGGTAATTGTGCCGTTGTTAGCCCAGCGCCAAATGCGCCCTGATCACTGACCCCTGATCACTAACCTCCTAGCCCTCAAATCCCTCCAGCAACTGCTTCATCCCCTGCTCCAGTGTCGCTCTCGGGCAGGCGAGGTTGAAGCGGAGGAATCCTTCGCCTTCGGCGCCGAAGATGTAGCCCATGTCCAGCCACAGGTGGCAGTCATGAAGGATCTTGTGCTCCAGCTCTTCATTGGAGAGGCCGTAGGCAGAGGCGTCGATCCAGATGAGGTAGGTGCCTTCCGGTTCGATGAGCTTCATCTTGGGGAGATGGGCTTTGAGGAAATCTCTGGTGTAGTCCAGATTTCCTTTGATGTACGCTTTCACCTGGTCCAGCCATTCGCGGCCATTTCTGTAAGCCGCCTCGGCAGCCACCAGGCCCATGACGTTCAGCTGGTCGTAGCCGAAAGCGTCCAGCTCATCCAGGAAAGCTTTCCGAATCTCTGCATTGGGGATCAGGATATTCGAGTTCTGCAGTCCTGCGATGTTGAAGGTCTTCGATGGCGCGGTGCAGATGATGGCATTTTGCGCAGCTTCTTCACTGATGGTGCCGAAGGCGGTGTGGGTGTAGCCCGGGTAGGTGAAGTCCTCGTGGATTTCATCAGCCACGATCTTCACGCCGTGGGCGAGGCAAATCTCTGCGTAGCGGGTGAGCTCTGCCTTCGTCCACACGCGGCCGGCGGGATTGTGCGGCGTGCACAGGAGCGCCAGCTTCACATCATTCGCTGCGATTTTCTTTTCCATGTCCTCGAAATCGATTTCATAGTGGCCATTCTTGAGGACGAGGCCGCTATTCACCAGCTTGCGTCCATTCTTTTCGATGGCGTTCAGGAATGGATAATACACCGGCCGATGGAGCAGCACGCCGTCGCCGGGCTGGGTCAGTGCTTTCACGGCGATATTGATGGCCGGCACGATGCCCGGCGTCTTGATGAGCCACTCGGGGCGGATGTGCCAGTGGAAATATTTCTCCTGCCAGGCCGATAGTGCTTCGAAGTAAGACGCGCCGGACTCGGAGTAGCCAAAGATGCCGTGGTCTACTTTTTTATGAAGCGCTTCGAGGATTGGCGCGGCCACTTTGAAATCCATGTCCGCCACCCAGAAGGGCAGCACATCCGCCGGCTTGCCGCGAGCCACAGCGAAGTCATATTTCAAGCACCCGCTTCCTTTGCGGTCGATGATTTCGTCTAAGTTGTAGGTTGTCATAAAAAGTTCCTTTCCCGTGAAAAGTTTTAGGCGTCAATGGGCGCGTTTGGCGAAGTGAGGAGTGAGGAGTGAGAAGGGAGGAGTGGTGGTGCGCCGCATCAAATTGGAAAGCGGCGCGAAATTTAGAAATAGGTAAACGCGCCCTGCTGCTTTCCCACTACCGTGAACCGTTTGCCGTATAACCGTTTACTGCGCATGCTGCCGCTAGCGAGCCGTGGCGTGATGCATTTTACACGGAAGGGTATATCGCTCCATGGCTCGTTATCAGCTAAAGAGCCGGTAAACGGTTACATGGTAAACGGTTCACGGTAGTGGGGCAGCAGGAAAATGCGCTGACTTTTCAAACTTGCGGCGCTTTTTAATTTGTGCGCCGCACCTCCACTCCTCACTCCTCACTCCACCCTTCTAACTTTTATCCTAATGCCTGCTCCAGATCCGCAATGAGGTCATTCACGTCTTCGATGCCCACCGAGAGGCGCAGGAGCGTGGGGCTGATGCCGCGGGATTCTC
>CAVEMF010000013.1:0-572 GCA_963616715.1 Ruminococcus bromii
GGTTAGTGGTCGCCGGTGGTCAGTGATTAGTGATCGGGGCGCGCTTGCCTGTTGCACCCTGTAGCGATGGACTGTTTTTCTAAAAACCAAATAAAAAAGCTCCTCTCTTTGCGAGAGGGGCTTTTTGCGTGCAGTAGCCGGTGGTCGGGGCGCGCTTTGCTAAAGTGAGGAGTGGTTGTGCGGCGCACAAATCAGGAAGCGCCGCAAGTTTGTAAAGTCGGTGCGCCCACCTGCTTCCTTACTACCGTGAACCGCTTACCGTATAACCGTTAACCGGCTCGTTTGATGATAGCGGGAAATGGAGCATCGTCCTGCTTTTGGCTATAGCTGTTTGCTCTTAGCTCCCACTGACCAAAGCACGCATGGTTTACGGTTATTCGGATAACGGTAGTTGGAAAGTAGGTGTTCTGAGCTAAGGAAACGCTGACGCAGTCCCCTGCGGTCAGCATCTGGTGGTGAGTGGTAGAGTAAATTCCTGCTCGGATGCTTTCATCCGTTCCTTGAAGTCTTCGTAGCTTGCTGCATGACGAGGAATTTTCAGGCCATGCTTGATGACGCAAATATCTTTGCGG
>CAVEMF010000013.1:582-16665 GCA_963616715.1 Ruminococcus bromii
AGTGAGGAGTGAGGAGTGAGGAGTGGTGGTGCGGCGCACAAATCAGGAAGCGCCGCAAGTTTGTAAAGTCGGCGCGTCCACCTGCTTCCTCACTACCGTGAACCGTTTACCGTATAACCGCAAACCGCGCGTGCTTTAGATAGCGAGAGTTAGAGCATCAAGCCGCCATGCAAAAGTCGCATGAGGCTTTATTTCTCGTTATCGCTAAAAGCGTCGGTCTACGGTTATACGGTTCACGGTCCGCGGTAGTGGGGAAGCAGCCATTCTAAGCCAACCTCCACCGCTAACGCGGTTCCCCTCCTTCCAAAGGAAGGAGGTCACGTAGCGGAGTATCACCCGCCCTACGGGCACCCTCTTCCCGAAGAAGGCAGGCGCTTCTCTGTGTCATTAAAAGCTTCGGTGGTAGGTAGTCGATCTCCCTTTCCCTTCTCTTATCAATTCTCCGGACTCAGTTAGATTTCGGAGAGCGCTTTCGATGGAGCTGAGGCTGAGGGCGGGGCAGAGTTCACGGATGTCTTGCTTGGTGAAGCGGCCGATTTTGTTTTGTGTGGCTATTCGAACGATTTCCAAAGCGGGGCGTTTGATTTCCACGAGATCGAAACGAGCTTCGAAGTCTTTGTAAGCTGCCAGGATGGTGCCCAAAAGATATTTGATAAAGGGGACCGGATCTTCCGTGTTTTCGTGCCAGCCTTCTTGAGAGGCGGACAGAGCGCTGTAGTACAGGTCTTTATTCTTTGCGATTTTGGCTTCCAGGGAAATATATTTTCCTACATAAAATCCGTTTTGATAGAGTAGCAAGGTAGTGAGCAGGCGGCTCATGCGTCCGTTTCCATCGTTAAAGGGATGGATGCACAGGAAGTCGTGAATGAAGAGCGGAATGACGAGGAGCGGTTCTCCTTCGCCATTTCCGATACTCCGGTTATACTCCTCACACAAGCTGTCTAAAGCCGCCGACGTTTCGTAGGGGGCCAGTGGCGTGAATAAGGTCTCCGTGTGGCCGTCCGGGTAGGTGGCGCTGATATAATTTTGCACATTCTTCGTTTTTCCGGCTATGGGGTTATTCATATGGCTGTAGAGGATTTTGTGCAGCTGCAGGATGTAGCTTTGTCGGATGGGGATGACGTCCCAATTTTCATGAATGAGGGAGAGCACGTCTCGGTACCCCGCGATTTCTTGTTCGTCCCTATTCTTGGGGGTGGTCTTTTCTTCCACCAGCTGGCGGATACGGGTGCTGGTAGTGATAATGCCTTCGATGGCATTTGATGCCTCGGTGCTCTGCACTTTGGCGATCTCAATTAGTTTCTCCAAGCTTTCCGGTTGTTGTTTGAGATAGAGTTCTTGCTTACCGACTTCTTTGTAAATGGCGGCGATCAACCGTAAGATCTCTGTATCCCATTTCTGTTCTTGGAGGGATGCATAATGAAAGTATCGCATTCCCTTATTTCACCTCTCTTTCCCTTAAATTGTACCATAAAATAAGGGAAAGAGAAAATGGATAAGGGGAAGAGAAAAGGTTTGAAAAGTGGGCGCGTTTACCTATTTCCCCACATCCGTGAGTCGTTTACCGTATAACCGCAAACCGCGCGTGTTTCAGATAGCGAGAGTTAGAGCATCAAGCCGCTAAGCAAAAACTGCATGATGCTTCATTTCCCGTTATCGTTAAAAGACTCGGTCTACGGTTATACGGTAAACGGTCAACGGTGGTGAGGAAGCAGCCGGCACGTCCTGTCCGCTGACTACGAACTAACCATCATCCGCCCTACGGGCACCTTCTTCCCGAAGAAGGCATGCGTGGCTCGACTACCGACTACCGACTACTTTCCCGCTTTCGTATTCCCTTCAATCCATATATAATGGAAGTAAATAGACGCGTAGAGACCATCCAAGGAGGCTGCCATGTATATTTCCCAAATGACCATAGAAAATTATCGCACCTTCCGCCATGTGGAGATGCGGTTTGACAGAGAGATGAATTACATCGTCGGGGATAACAACATCGGGAAAAGTAATTTCCTCTGTCTTTTGAAGTGGATGACCCATGGCTATGGATTCAAGGAGAGTGATTTCTTTGACACCGATGCGCCCATCGAGGTGCATATGACTTTGGAAGGGGAGAGCGGGGAGGCGCTGCACTTGAAGCTTTTGCAGCATGTGCAGGAGATCTCGCCGCGGCTCTTTGATAAGGACAGCGGCGAGGCACTGCCTTTGGAGTATATGCGTTGCCTTTTCTACATCGACTTTGGACTTCTCGAGGCGCTTAGGCGGCGGCTCACGGATCGGTCGGCGAAGGAGATGCTCGCACTCCTCTCTTCTTATTTCATGGAGCCGGGGGCGGCGGGGGAAATCGAAGCGCTTTTGGAAAGGCAGGGGATTTCTCTTCCACTTTCCGGGAAATCGGCGGACCAGGCGGCCATGGATTTCTTTCGGGAACTGTTTGGGAGGGAAGGGGGACACCGGCACCAGGCCATGCGGCTCATGATGGCGGTGGGGCTCATGCTGCTCTCGGAGATGGCAGAGAAGAAACGAAGCAAGGCTATTTCCTTTGACCAGATGATCGTCACTGATGGCAAGGGGCGGCGGTTTTTGAATCTGCTCCTCAGCGTGGACGAGCCGGAGCTGCACATGAATCCCTATTTGCAGCGCTCGATCCTCGCCTTTTGTCACAGCATCCTTTCCAATCGGGACCCGCTTTTCTTGAAATTGGTGCAGAAACTTTTGGGCGTCGATGGACTTAGCGGCCAGCTTTTCGTGGTGACTCACTCCACTGACGCGCTGGTGAATGATTATCGGCGAATCATCCGGATGTATTGGGATGAGAAGGCCATGGTACAGGCGGCCTGCGGGGCGGCGTTCCAATTCGATGTGGAAATAGAAAAGCACCTGATCATGCATTTCCCGGAGGTAAAGGAGGCGCTCTACGCCCGGGCGGCGATCCTGGTGGAAGGGGAGACGGAGTATGGCTCCTTTGCCGGCTTTGCCAGAACCCTGGGCGTGCACCTGGACTACCATGGCATCTGCCTCATCAATGCCAGGGGCGAAAGCTCTATTTCCAAAATCGCCAAGCTTCTTCGGTGCTATCATATCCCCGCCATTTCTCTCTACGACCGAGACGTGATGGGTGCCCACAAGAAACAGGAGGGCATATATTATACCGATTATATATGCTACGAAATGGATGTGGTGAAGGCATGCCTTACCGCCCGCCGGCGGGATCTCTTGGATGCCCTCATCGGACAAATGGACGGCAGCGGCATGGTGGGTGGTGCGCTCATCAAAAAGGCCGGGGCGAAGCTTGCTATCCCCAAGGGCCACTACCCGCCACGGAAATTGAAAAATATCAATCCCAGGGACCAAAGGGCGCTGGAATTTTATTACTTCGCCTGGCTCTATGGAAATAAAGGCGTCATCATAGGCCGCACCCTGGCCTCCCTCCTTTCCGAAAAGGAAATCCCCCCGGCCTTCGCAAGGGTGATACGGGCGGCGGAGGAGGTTAGTAGTCGGTAGTCGGTTCGCACTTAACGCTGGTGCGTACATAGAAACGGAACCGCTGGGGTCTTAGTAGTCGGTGGTTGGTAGTCGGTAGTCGGTTCGCGCTTTTCGGGAAGTTAGGAGTGAGGAGTGAGGAGTGAGGAGTGTTGGTGCGGCGCACAAATTAAGAAGCGCCGCAAGTTTTGAAAGTCAGCGCGCGTTTACCTGCTTCCTCACTACCGTTATCCGTTTACCGTGTAACCGTTAACCGGCTTTTTTGCCGATGGCGAGCCGTGGGGCGATACACCTTCTTCGTAAGAGCTTATCATTTGAAGGCTCGCTCTCGGTAGTATGCGCGGTAAACGGTTATACGGTAAACGGTCCACGGTAGTGGGGAAGCAGCTAAACGCGTTTGCCTATTTCAAAACTCGCGCCGCTTTCCCATTTGATGCGGCGCACCACCACTTCTCCCTCCTAACTCTTCCCTTCTCACTTTAGAAAGCTGCGTCCCGACCACCGACCACCGACTACAGACTACTAACCCACTTTAGAAAATTTTAATCCCCTTGCCTATTGAAAAAATGCATCTCTCCCTGTACTATTATAGGGATAACTATTTTTATGATTTTTTATCAAGGAGGCCGGCATGAGCACGATTTCACTACAAGGCCGTTCGGTTCTTGGGCTAGCTGATTTCACAGCCGAAGAGATAGAGCGGATCCTTGACGTAGCAGCACAGATGAAAAAGATTGTGTTGTCTGAGAATAAAAAGAAGGATTTCCTGAAAGGCAAATCTATTGTGACAGTGTTTTCCGAAGCATCTACCAGAACTCGTAGTTCTTTCGAGCTTGCCGGTAAGTATTTGGGGGCCGATGTTATAAATATTACCAAGAGTGGCAGCTCGATGACGAAGGGCGAAAGCATGCGTGATACATTGCTTACCGTTTCCGCTATGGGAGTGGATGCAGTGATTATTCGTGATTCTTCTGAAGGGGCTGCTCTTTTTGCGTCCAAAGTCATGAGCCCCAAGGTGAAGGTGCCGGTGGTACTGAATGCCGGCGATGGCGCCCACGCCCATCCGTCCCAGGCTCTCTTGGAACTCTTCACCATGAGAGAAGCAGGCAAGAAGATCAAAGGCATGAAGTATGTCATCATCGGTGACATTCTCCATTCCCGCGTAGCGAGAAGCGACATCATCGGTTTCTCGAGATTGGGCGCAGAAGTCCACCTGGTAGGCCCGCGCACACTGGTGCCAAAGGAATTGGAAGCCATGGGTTGCATCGTAGATGACGACCTGGAAACGGCGCTGAAGGATGCCGATGCCATCAATATCCTTCGCATCCAGCTGGAAAGAGCGGCTGCGGGCTTCATCCCCACCACCCGCGAATATGCTCGCCTCTTCGGTATCAATAAGAAGCGCCTCTCGCTTTGCAAGCCGGATGTGGCAGTGATTCACCCGGGCCCCATGAACCGCGGTATTGAAATCGGATATGATGTGGCCTATGACGAAGCTTCCTGGATCCAGGAAGAAGTCAGAAATGGCGTAGCCGTACGCATGGCTTTGGAATATTTGACGCTGACGGAGGGAAAAGACATTGATGCTCTTAATTAAAAACGGTACGATCGTAAACCCTGCGAAGCAGCAGCATGAAATCGCAGACATCCTGGTAGAGGATGGGAAGATCAAAGAAATCGGGAAAGATATTTCTGCAGAAGGCGCCGAAGTCTATGATGCCACCGGCCTCTATGTGACTCCGGGCCTCATCGATATGCATGTCCATCTCCGCGAACCGGGACAGGAAGCGAAAGAAGACATTCACACCGGCACCCAGGCAGCCGCTGCCGGCGGTATCACCCACGTGGCTACCATGGCCAATACGAAGCCGGTCATCGACAATGCAGCGGTCCTCCGCGATGTGCTCCGCCGCATCGACGAAGTGGGCGTGGTGAAAGTGAGCGTCATCGGCTCGATTTCCAAAGACCTGGAAGGCAAAAAGCTTTCGGAAATGGGCGACATGGCGGCTGACGGCGCTGTGGCTTTCTCCGACGACGGCCACTATGTAGAAAATGCAAACTTCATGCGCCGCGCTATGGAGTATGCGGATATGCTCGGCAAGATGGTCATCGACCACGCTGAAGACATGACCATGTGCGGCGGTGGCTTCATGCACGAAGGTAAGGTTTCCTATGCTATGGGCGTCACCGGTCGTCCGGCGGCCGGCGAAAATATCGCCGTAGCCAGAGACCTGCTCCTCTCGGAGCTCACCGGTTGCCACATCCACATCGCTCATGTTTCCAGCGCAAGAGCGGTAGACCTCATCCGCGAAGCGAAGAAAAAGGGCGTGAACTGCACCACCGAAGTGACGGCGCAGCACCTCTATTTCACTGATGAATGGCTGAAACACTATGAGTCTGCTTTCAAGATGGCGCCGCCGATTCGCACCGACGACGACCGGGAAGCCCTCATCGCCGGCCTCGCTGATGGCACCATCGATGCCATCATGACCGACCACGCGCCGCACTGCAATGAAGAAAAGGACGTGCCTTTCAACTGCGCACCGAACGGCATTGCGGGCCTGGAAACCTCTCTCGCCTCCACTTTGACAGTGCTGTATCACCAGAAGGGCTTCACCCTGGATCGCATCGTCGAGCTCATGAGTGTGAATCCGGCTAAGCTCCTTGGCATTGAAGGCGGGGTGCTGGAAGCCGGCGCTCCGGCGGATATCACTGTCATGGATCTCAATAAAGAATGGACTGTCCACGGACAGGATCTCTATACCAAATCCCTCTTCACTCCCTATGAAGGACTGACCCTCAAAGGCAAAGCAGTCCTCACGGTGGTAGATGGAGAAGTCGTAATGAAAGAAGGAAAGGTGCTGAAATGAAAGGCCTCTTGATTTTGGAAAATGGTGCCCGCTTCGAAGGGGATCTCCTGGGCTCTGTAGAAGGGCTGGGGGAACTGGTCTTCAATACCGGCATGACCGGATACCAGGAATGTTTCACTGACCCGTCCTACGAAGGACAGATTCTCACGCTCACTTACCCCTTGATCGGTAACTACGGCGCCAACGACCTTTTCATGCAGAATAGAAAGCCCGCCGCTGCCGGCTTCGTCTTGGACCAGATCGCCGACCATCCGAGCAACTGGGAATGCAAGGAAAAGATCACCGATTTCATCGAAAGATACCATGTGCCCTGCCTCTATAATGTAGACACCCGCGCCGTGACCCGCATGGTCCGCACCCAGGGCGTCATGAAAGCCATCATCGTCAGCGCTGACCGCAGCGAAGAATTCATTCAGGAAGAATTGGCAAAGCCACTCCACAGAGACCAGGTAGAGCGCGTTACCACCGACTATCCTTACACCTATGGAAATGGGAAATACCGCGTCTCCCTCTTGGACTGCGGCCTGAAGAAAAACATCCTCGTATCCCTGGCAGCCAATGACTGCACCGTCCATGTCTTCCCGGCACACACCCCGGCAGAAGAACTCCTGAAGGACGATCCGGACGGCATTTTCCTCTCGCCCGGACCGGGGGACCCCCAGGATGTACCATTCGTCGTAGAAACAGTGAAACAGCTCATCGGCAAGAAACCGATTTTCGGCATTTGCCTGGGCATCCAGATGCTGGCTACCGCATTGGGCGGCCACACCTTTAAGCTGCCCTTCGGCCACAGAGGTGCGAACCATCCGGTGAAGGATCTGCGCACCGGCCGCGTATACATCACCAGCCAGAACCATGGCTATGCGATTTCTGATGAAAACCTGCCGGACTGCATCGAAGTCACCCACAGAAGTGTGAATGACGGCACCATCGAAGGCATCAAGCACAAGACCCTTCCGATCCAGGCAGTCCAGTACCATCCGGAAGCTTCTCCGGGACCCAAGGATAATTTCTATCTCTTCACTGAATTTACCAAGGCCATGGAGGAATTCAAAAAATGATTAAAACAGATGTAAAGAAAGTTCTGGTCATCGGCTCCGGCCCGATCGTCATCGGCCAGGCTGCTGAATTCGACTACGCAGGCACCCAGGCTTGCCGCTCCCTCCGCGAAGAAGGAGTGGAAGTGGTCCTGGTCAACAGCAACCCCTCCACCATCATGACCGACGTGGACATCGCTGACCGCGTATATATCGAACCGATCACCCTTCCTTTCGTGACAGAAGTCATTAAGAAAGAAAGACCGGATGCACTCCTCGCTACCCTTGGCGGCCAGGTGGGCCTGAACATGGCTGTGCAGCTTTCCGAAGCCGGCGTATTGGAAGAATACGGCGTGAAGCTCTTAGGTTCCTCCCTCCATGCCATCAAGCATGCGGAAGACCGCGAACTCTTCAAGGAAGCCATGGAAGAAATCCACCAGCCTGTACCGGAATCTGAAATCTTCGAAGAACTGGAACCGGCCATCGCTTTCGCTGATAGCATCGGTTACCCGGTCATCATCCGTCCGGCTTACACCTTGGGCGGCACCGGCGGCGGCATCGCCCATGACCGCTATGAAATGGAAGAAATCGCCAACCGCGGCATCAAACTCTCCCCGATCAATCAGATCCTGGTAGAAAGAAGCATCGCCGGCTGGAAGGAAGTCGAATTCGAAGTCATGCGTGACGGCGCAGACAACTGCATCATCGTGTGCTCCATGGAAAATATCGACCCTGTCGGCGTACACACCGGTGACTCCATCGTTGTCGCACCGACCCAGACCCTGACCGACGGTCAGTACCAGATGCTCCGTACCGCCTCCATCGACATCATCCGCTACCTGCAGATCGAAGGCGGCTGTAACGTACAGTATGGCCTTGACACCAAGACGAACCAGTACTACGTCATCGAAGTCAACCCGCGCGTCAGCCGTTCCTCCGCTTTGGCATCCAAAGCCACCGGCTACCCGATCGCCAAAGTAGCAGCGAAGATCGCTCTGGGCCTCCACCTGGATGAAATCACCAACGCCATTACCAAAAATACAAAAGCTTGCTTCGAACCGTCCATCGACTATGTGGTATGCAAATTCCCAAGATGGCCATTCGAAAAATTCACCCTGGCAGACCGTGAAATCGGCACCCAGATGAAAGCCACCGGTGAAGTCATGGCGCTTGACCGCACCTTGGAAGGTTCTCTCCTCAAAGCTCTCCGCTCCCTGGAAGTGGGCGAAGGCTACCTGCACCTCAAAAAGCTGGACGGCCAGTCTCTCTATGATATCCGCTGCCTCCTTTCCCGCATCGACAACGAAAGAATCTTCGTTGTTGCCGAAGCTCTGCGCCGCGGCATCGATCCGGAAGATATCAACCGCATCACCAAGATCGACCTTTTCTTCATCCACAAGATCCAGAACATCATTTTCATGGAACGCCGTCTCATGAAGGAAGGCCTCACCGCTGAAACGCTGAAAGCAGCGAAACGCATCCAGATGCCTGATGAAGCCATCGCGCATTTCACCGAAAAGACACCGAAAGAAGTGGAAAACTTCAAGAAGAAATTGAATTTCCACCCGGATTTCAAGATGGTAGATACCTGCGCAGCTGAATTCGAAGCCCACACACCGTACTACTACTCTACCTATGGCGCAGAAGACGAAGTAAAGCCGCAGGGCAAAGGCTCCGTCGTAGTCTTTGGCTCCGGCCCGATCCGCATCGGCCAGGGTATCGAATTCGACTACTGCTCTGTCCATGCGTCCTGGGCACTCCGCAAAGCCGGCAAGAAATCCATCGTCATCAACAACAACCCGGAAACCGTTTCCACTGACTTCGATACCTCTGATTCCCTCTACTTCGAACCGCTCACTGAGCAGGACGTACTGGAAATCATCGACAAAGAAAAGCCGGAAGGCGTCATCTGCCAGTTCGGCGGCCAGACCGCTATCAACCTGGCGACCCCGATGGCCAAGAGAGGCATCCGCATCATCGGCTCCTCCAATGAATCCATCGACATGGCTGAAGACAGAGAACGCTTCGATACCCTTATGGGTCAGCTGGGCATCGCTCGCCCGAAAGGCTGCCTCGTCGAAAGCGTAGAAGAAGCTATGGCGAAAACCGCTGAGCTGGAATATCCGCTCATCGTCCGTCCAAGCTACGTCCTCGGCGGCCGTGCGATGCAGATCGTTTACGACCAGGCTGAACTGCGCCAGTACCTGAAGGAAGCCGTCGTGGCATCTCACGAACATCCTGTCCTCATCGACCAGTACATGGTAGGCCGCGAAGTGGAAGTCGATGCGATTTCTGATGGCAACGATGTCTGCATCCCGGGCATCATGGAACAGATCGAACGCTCCGGCGTACACTCCGGCGACTCCATCGCTGTATACCCGCCGCAGCATCTCTCTCAGGAAATCATCGACACCCTGACCGACTACACCCGCGAAATCGCGCGCGCTATGAATGTCAAAGGCCTTGTAAACATCCAGTTCATCGTGGTGAAAGACAAGGTGTACGTCATCGAAGTCAACCCGAGAGCTTCCCGTACTGTACCATTCATGAGCAAGATCACCGGCATCAACATGGTAGAGTATGCAACCCGCGTGGCACTGGGCGAAGCACTGAAAGACACCGGCCTTCCGCTGGGTCTCGTGCCGGATAAAGGCTATGTAGCCATCAAAGCTCCGGTATTCTCCTTCTCCAAGCTGGGCCTTGTCGAAATCAAACTGGGACCGGAAATGAAATCCACCGGCGAAGTCATGGGCATCGGCCACACCTATCAGGAAGCGCTGTACAAAGCAGTCGTAGCTGCACATCTCACCGTACCGGCCGGCGGCAATGTACTCATCACCGTCAGCGACAGAGATAAACCGGAAGCCGCTGAGCTGGCCAAAGGCTTCGTGAAGCTGGGTTACCATCTGATTTCCACCTCCGGCACCGGCGCCTTCTTCGAAAGCCAGGGCATCCCGGTAGAAGTGATCAAGAAGATCCACGAAAAGGGCGAAAACTGCGAGAAATATCTGAAATCCGGTCGCGTGGACATGCTGGTGAATACCATTTCCTATGGCAGCCAGATCGAGCAGGAAGGTTACGACCTGCGCCGCATCGCCGTAGAGCTGGCTATCCCATGCATCACTTCTCTCGATACTGCGAAGGAAGTCCTCCGCGTCATGGCTGCTTCTGACAGCGAACCTCATGTAGAAGCCATTCAGGACTATGTGAAGGAGAAATAATATGGCAGGATTTGTAGAAAAGGGGAGAATCCAGTCTCATGAGCTGGTGGGGCCATCCATTTGGCGGATGCGCCTCGAGCTCCCGCTCATTGCCCAGCATGCCCAGCCCGGCCAATTCATTCATGTGAAGGTGAATGATCCCTCCCTCATTTTGCGCCGCCCGATTTCCATCGCCGGCGCCGATGCCGGCAAGGGCGTGGTGGAAATCATTTACCGCGTGGTGGGGAAGGGCACCGAAGTCATGTCTCAGCTGAAACGAGGAGACGTGGTGGACTGCCTTGGCCCCTTGGGCACTGCCTTTGACATGGACAAAGACCATATCGTAGGTATCGGCGGCGGCGTGGGCATCGCGCCGATCCTTTTCATGGCTCGTCGCGCAAAACCCGGCCAGATGACCGTGGTCATCGGCGGCAGAAATAAGGAAGAGGTCTTCTGGAAAGACTTCTTCCCGACCAAAGTGAAAGAGCTCATCGTCACCACTGACGACGGCTCCTATGGCATCAAAGGCTTCTCCGTCTCCGTGCTCCCTGAGCTTTTCAAAAATGGAAACGTGGACGAAGCCTGCGTCTGCGGACCCGGCATCATGATGCGCATCACCGCCCAGATGGCTAAGGAAGCGGGCGTTCCTTGTCAGGTATCCATGGAGCGCCGCATGGGCTGCGGCATCGGCACCTGCCTTGGCTGCGTGTGCGACCGTGCTGACGGTAAGGGCCACTACAAGGTCTGCGTAGACGGACCGGTATTTGCGGCAGAGGAGGTTGTATTATGACAAATCTCTCCGTAAACTTCCTTGGTATCGATATGAAGACCCCGATCATCGGGGCCTCCGGCACCGTAGGCTTTGGCCTCGAGCTGGCTGAATTCATCGACATGAAAGAAATCGGCGCCATCTCCGGCAAAGGCCTGGCCCCGACGCCGTGGATGGGAAACAATGGAAATCGCATCGCTGAAACCACCTCCGGTATGCTGAACTGCATTGGCCTGGAGAATCCCGGCGCGCCCTATTTCCTGGAGCACTACCTTCCGAAAGTGAAAGAGCTGGGCTGCCCCTACATTGCGAACATGGTGGGGAAATCCGTGGAGGAATACGCCGAATGTGCAAAGCTCCTCTCGGTACCCGGCATCAGCGCGCTGGAAGTAAATATTTCCTGCCCCAATGTCAAAGTAGGCGGCGTGGCCTTCGGCACCGATCCGAAAGCAGCGGCCGCTGTGACCCGTGCTGTGAAAGATAGCACAGACCTTCCGGTCATCATCAAACTGTCGCCCAACGTCACCGACGTGGTCTCCATCGCGAAGGCCGTAGAAGAAGCAGGGGCTGATGGGATTTCCCTCATCAATACACTCCTGGGCATCGCCATCGATACCCGCACCCGCACGCCAATCCTCGGCAACGTGACCGGCGGCCTCTCCGGCCCGGCCATCAAGCCTGTGGCTCTGCGCATGGTATGGCAGGTGGCCAAAGCCGTGAAGATCCCCGTCTGCGGCTTAGGCGGCGTCATGACCGGCACCGACGTGGTGGAATTCATGATGGCCGGCGCAAAGACCGTACAGGTAGGCACCGCCAACCTGGCCGACCCCACCGCTATGGCAAGGATCACCAAAGAGCTCAAAGCCTGGTGCGAAGCGAACGGCGTGGACGATGTGAATGAGATCGTGGGGACGCTGAAAGCGTAGTACACGCCAAGCCCTCTTCTCTGAAGAGGGTGCCCGTAGGGCGGGTGATGCTTGCTTCCTCACCATCGTGTAACCGTTAACCGCTGACCGCGCGCTTTATACGATAATGCCAAAAGGCATGCTGACTGTTTACAGAAAACAGGCAGCATGCCTTTTTGCGTCGGGCGGCTAGTGCTGCTGCCGCTAGTGCGTACATGTCGATGTTGCTCCTAGCTCCTAGCAGCCAACAGCTAGGAGCTAGGAGCAGCATCGATGTGTATGCACTGGCCCTTGCGGCACCACCCTATGCGCCAGCCGCCAAGCGCGCCCTGATCACTGATCACTGACCACTGACCACTAAGTCGATAGCGGAAGCATGCGAATGGGAACGTAGCCAACCGCGCCCCGACCACTGACCTCTGATCACTGATCACTAACCCGATACCGTTCTTCCCACTATCCTCCCATCGAAAAAAGTTATAAAAATAGTCTTGACAAGCATGACGAATGGAAGTAGAATATACACAATTCAGACAACCAAAGAACCCATGATAAGCTATGAACGAGACAAAAGGTATATTGCGGACCTCAAGAGAGCCGGTGTATGGTGCGAACCGGTGGAAAACAGTATGCGAAATATCCCTCGAGAGCTCTTGCTGTGAAGATAGTAATAGCAAGCGTTTCATTCACGTTACGGATAAGGAACTACTGAGTACAATATAGGGTGGTACCGCGAACATTCGCCCCTGTCTTCGATGAAGATAGGCTTTTTTATTACCCGTATTTCAGTATAAGCAAAAGACGGAGTGGTACCGCGCGATGCGCCTCCGCCGGCAGCTAGGAACTGCCGGCGGAGGCTTTTGTTTTATCTAAGCCCTGGGGTTTGGCGTCAAAAATATTTCTAAGGTATGAAAGAGGTAGAAGATTATGCAGAAAAAATGGTTAAAAGGTATGGCAGCAGTTATGGCAGCAGCAGCAGTAGCAGGCGCATTCGCAGGCTGCGGCGGCGGAGACAAGAAAGCAGCTTCTAGCACAGCAGCTGCCGGCAACACGGTAAAGCTCGGTTTCATCACCGCTTACACCGGCCCTGGCGCAGCTTACGGCGTAGCAATGAAGGAAGGCACCGAACTGGCTGTCGAAGAAATCAACAAGAATCCAAACACCAAAGTCAAGATTGACCTCAAAGTATACGACACCAAGCTGGTAAAGAACGAAGCCATCAATGCCATGAAGAAGTGCATCGAACAGGACAAAGTCCTCGCTATCGAAGGCCCGATGACCACCGGCGAAGCTATGGCCGCTGACCCGATCGCTCAGCAGTCCAAGGTCGCTGTATTCGGCACCGGCACCACCGGCCCGAAAGTAACTGAAATCGGTGACTATGTATTCCGTAACGCGATCCCGGGCAAAATGAACATTCCGCAGGTAGTTGAAAAAGCACAGAAACAGCTTGGCTTCAAGAAAGTCGCTATCATGTACTCCAACAACAACGACCAGATGGTAGGCGAGCACCAGTTCTACCTGGACGCTTGCAAGAAGCTGGGCCTCGAAGTCGTTGCTGACGAAACCTTCGCAGACAAAGACACCGACTTCTCCGCACAGCTTACCAAGATCCAGGCTGCCAACCCGGATGTCATCGCAGTGGCAGGCCTCTATCAGGAAGGCGCTCTCATCGTGAAGAAAGCTCGCGAAATGGGCATGACCCAGCACATCCTGGCAGGCAACGGCTTCAACAGCCCGGAATACATCAAACAGGCCGGCGCAGCTGCTGACGGCACCCTGGTAGCTACTCCGTGGAACCCGGAAAGAAAGACCGAAAAGGCGCAGAACTTCCGCAAAGCGTATGTAGCTAAATACGGCCATGAACCGGATCAGTTCGCAGCACAGGCATACGACGCTATGTACGTACTCCACCAGGCTGTCGAAGAATCCGGCACCACCACCGACCGCAAGAAATTCCGCGACACCCTGGCTAACATCAAAAACTTCGAAGGCGCTACCGGCAAATTCGAATTCGATGAAAACCGCGATCCGAAGATGGACCTCTCCGTACTGGAAGTTAAGGGCGGCAAGTGGGTACCGCTGGGAGAATAATGTCTCAGGAAATTTCGATTTCATAGCCATATGAAATAAAAAGGGTCAGCAGCAAGGCATTCCGTTTCCGTGTTTTTGAAACCTTTGCCTTGGGCTGGCTCATTTTTTATACTCTTTGCGCAAATCATACGCATTATTTTTAGGAGGGCAAGTTATGAGTGGATCTAGTGGTACTTCGATGGGAAGAAGTACATTTTCAGGAAAAATGGGATATGTGCTGGCGGTAGCCGGCAGTGCGGTAGGGTTGGGAAATATTTGGCGCTTTCCATACCTGGCAGCTGAGTATGGCGGCGGCATCTTTCTTCTGACCTATTTGCTTTTGGCAGTGACTTTCGGCTACACCATGATCGTTTCTGAAACCGCGCTGGGACGCGGCACACGGAAAAGTCCGGTCGGTGCCTTCTGCCATTTCGGGAAGGGCGGCTTCTTTGCTGCCGGCGGCTGGATCAATGCGGTGATCCCTATGCTGATCCTCCCGTACTACAGCGTCATCGGTGGCTGGGTCACCCGCTACCTCTTCGAATACCTGGCCGGCGATACGAAAGAAGCAGCAGCCGATGGATTCTTCGGCGCCTTTGTGTCCAATGGCATGGAAGCAGAATTTTGGTTCATCGTCTTCACTGTCGGCGTCCTGGCTGTCATCCTGGCCGGCGTGAAGAATGGGGTGGAGCGCGTTTCCAAATTCATGATGCCTGTCCTGGTCATCCTGGCCATCGTGGTAGCAGCGTACTCCGTTTCTCTTCCGGGAGCCATGGCCGGCGTCACCTATTTCCTGGTGCCGAATGTAGAAAACTTCTCCTGGATGACCGTGGTTTCTGCTATGGGCCAGATGTTCTACTCTCTTTCCGTAGCCATGGGCATCCTCTACACCTACGGGTCCTACATGAAAAAAGAATTTGATCTGGAAACCTCTACCTTCCAGGTCATCGCCTTTGACTCCGGCATCTCCGTCCTGGCGAGCCTCATGATCATCCCGGCGGTCTTTGCCTTCTCCGGCGGCGACCCGTCTATGCTGAATGCCGGCCCGTCTCTGATGTTCATCACCATCCCGAAAGTTTTCGAAAGCATGGGCATGGGCACCATCGTGGGCGTGGTCTTCTTCACACTCGTCCTCTTCGCAGCCCTCACCTCGGCGATTTCCCTGGCAGAAACCAGCGTATCCACCTTCCAGGACGAATGCGGCTGGAGCCGTAAGTTCTCCACCTTCGTGGTGCTGCTCCTGATGATCGTACTGGGCTCTCTCTCGTCCTTGGGATTTGGCCCGCTGTCCTCCATTACCTTCTTTGGCATGGACATTCTCTCCTTCTTCGACTTCCTCACCAATTCCATCATGATGCCGATTTCCGCCTTCGCCACCTGCGTCCTCATCGTGGTCACCGTAGGCGTGAAGTGGATCGAAAATGAAGTCAAGCAGTCCTCTGCCTTCCGCTACGAAAGAGTCTACGGCCTCTTCGTCCGCTTCCTGGCACCGATCTGCCTCGCAGTCATCTTCATCTCCTCTTTGGCTAATGTGCTCGGCTTCATTCATATGTGAGACTGGAAGGAAATACACGTTGGCTCAGCTGGTATGTTAAACGGCTTCACGAAAGGGGTCCGGGGTCAGGGGATGGTGCGCCGCCCAAATCAAAAAGCGGCGCATATATAAGGGCGAAGCCCACCGCTTTTACCCACTTCCTCTGGAAGGGGGAGGGCCCGAAGGGCGGGGGTTAGGCGAGGAAGCAGCTG
>CAVEMF010000014.1:0-15777 GCA_963616715.1 Ruminococcus bromii
GACAAGCGTGATCATTACGGTTCTCAAATTTCTGGGAAATAAATAATTTCTGAATCTTCGCTGTAAAAATAGTAAGAGGAGATCTAGAGTGATGAAAAAACATAAGAAGTTTAAAATGGCCGTACTATTAAGTCTGGGGTTAGGGATGTATGCATCGGGCGTGGCGATGGCCATGCCCCAGGGAGGAACTATCGCCGGCGGCAACGGCAGTATTTCCACGTCGGGGAATGTCATGAATGTGGCTCAGCAGACGAAGAACCTGTTTATTAACTGGGATGCTTTTTCTGTTGGGAAAGGTGAAAAAGTACAGTTCACCGGTCCGGAGAATTTTGCCGTCCTTAACCGCGTCGTCGGTCACGATGAATCAAAAATTTATGGGGAAATCAATGCAGCCAATCATGGCAATGTCTATCTGATCAATCCAAATGGCATTCTGATCGGGGATGGGGCTGTCATCAATACGGGCAGTTTTATCGCCAGCACAAAAGATGTGGTAGATGTACCGGCTTTTATCAATTCCGGAAATGTGAATTTCCAAGGGGATGCCCAAGGAAATATCATCAATCTGGGATCGATCAAGGCGGATCATATTGAAATGCATGGCGATACGATCAGCCTGAAAGCAGCGAATGTGGATAGCAATTTTAATGCATCCAGCATTACCATGGATGCCAACGCTGTCCATGTCGGTGTGAAAGATGGCGAAACAACAGCCGCTGTAGACAGTAAGTTGGGCGTGACATCAGAAGCATTTAAGCTTTTGAATTCCATGGCTGAAATCCGAAAAGCTGCCAAAGACGATTCTAATGGTCAATATATGTTATCTCAGGACGATTTGACAAGTGAAACATGGACAAAATACGCCCCAAATCTGAATTCGGGAGCTGCTATCGACGGGCTTGGCTATACTGTGGGAAATAAGACTATTTTAGCAGAAGGTGCCACCGACGGTACGGGCATTTTTGGCTTCGTTTCCGGGAATGTACGAGTGGATAATTTTACCTTTGACCATATCACGGTGAATGATGACCAAAAGAACAGCAATGGTACAGGTACGCTGGCTGGGTGGATAGATGGTGATGGCGTCCGTGTGGCCAATGTCACCGTATCAAATGGTAGTGTGACCGGATACAACAACGTTGGCGGACTCATTGGACAATCGGAATTGGGCCATAATGGTAATACGTACTTGAATGTGCATAATGTAAATACCAATGTGACGGGTCTTGTTGAAAAAGATATGTTTGATGGATATACAGGCCAAGGTATAGGCGGCATTATCGGTTATGAGTACAGAGCCTTTAATCCAGAAGACACCACCAATACCTTCCGGAATGTTTCCAACTCCGGTAAGGTCACCGGACGACTTTATGTAGGGGGCTTGGCGGGCCGCCTGGTCAAAGTCGATATGGATCAAGTGCGCAATACGGGCCGTATTGAACAGAAGACGGTAGGAGTCGTCAAGACGCTTAACAATTATTCGTGGACGTCTTACGAAGATTCCAGCTGTATCGGTGGTATTGCCGGCGCGATTGGACCGGGAAAAGAGGCGGCAAAAGGTGTGCGTATCCGCAATGCCTATAATGGCGGTACGATTGGCGTAGACACCAGTCAAGAGACCTATTACAAAGATGGAAAATATATCGGCGGGATCGTGGGTATGCTCTCCGGCTATGATGATAACAAGGAAAAATTTCATGGTGTCGAGGATACGATGATTGATTATGCCCATAATACCGGCACCATTACCACCGGCAGAAATAATGTCGGCGGTATCGTTGGCTATGCCACCGGTCGTGGTAAAGAGTATGAGGACAACGCCTCGGATATGATCATTCGTCATAGCTTTAATGACGGAAAAATCTTGGCACGGTACAGTGGCGGGCTGGCAGGTACTTTTGGTGGTACTATCGAACAGAGCTACAACAATGGTGCATTGGGAGAATATTCCGGTGGCCTTGTTTGCAACACCGACAGCACTCTTCACAACGATATCGTCATTCGCGACAGCTACAATACAAAAAATGGTACAGCCCATGTAGGCGGCATTATAGCTGTAGATAATAAAACGGGTACAACTACGTTGGAACGGGTTTGGAATGAAGCGGATATGGAGGTGAATTCAAGCTATTCCGGCGGCATTATCGGGGATGCACAAAACTGCGGCTCTATTACCATGAACCAGGTCTATAACTTTGGCAAAGTATTTGGTAGTGGCACCATTGGTGGTTTGATTGGGCACGATCAGCTGGATACCGGTACAACTGTTACCATCAATCATTCTGCCAATTACGGCGACATTGATGGCGGAAACAATGATGAGGTCGGCGGTCTGATCGGCGGTTGTACGACTAGCGACCACACTAAAGTATCGATCAATGATAGTGCTAATTTCGGCAAGGTATCAGGTGATAGTGATATAGGTGGCTTTATCGGATATTATCATCAGGTGGAAAATGGTGAGTTGTCTGTGAACAATTCGTATAATTATGGGACAGTAACTTCAACAGACGCCAAAACGACCGGTGGTATGATTGGTAAGCTGGATTGGGATGATGAGTTATCAAAACTCACGGCAATTGACTTCATGAATTCCGGTACTGTTGGCGATATAGCGGTGGGTGCCGTGGTATACAAGGACGGTACAAGTTGGAAAACGGAGTTTGTTGGAAATTTCGATGCCCAAACGCAGCTGGCAGATGCACCGGATAAAATAGCCTATGCGAATGCGCAATTCCTCACTTGGAAAGAGCAGACGACTGTTGATACAGAAGGAAAATTGGGTACGGAGACAGGAGGCTACCCCGATGGCGGCTATGTCTGGAAAATGTATGAAACGGGACAGAAGGATGGCGATGGAAATACGCTTTTCTACAAACCGAAATTGACAGCATTCCAGACGAAAGTAGTTACCAGGGAAAATAGTGTGGAAGCGAATGCGAATGGTGTGTCCGGTGCGCTCTACGATGTGACGATGCCGGACGGAGAAAAGATAGAAGGTGTGAGCTGGGAACGTGTCTTGGAACTGCAGGACCAGTTCACTCGCGTCCAGTATCGCGGAGATGGCACTGGGCAGGCCGCCTATACTGCATCGGATAAGGAGGCCGGTGGCAGCCTGCCGAATCATCTCTATGGATATTATGATTCCACGCAGCAGGGGCTAAATATTTTCATTACACCGGGGACAGTGAAACCGGAAGATCCCGCAGGACCGGTATTGCCGGAGCGAGAAGTCAGCCGCAATGATTATCTGTACAGTGATGAACATGATACAGGTGATGGTAAGCTAAATTGGTACATGCACATGCCGCCTGTGATTTATATCCAGGATACGGGTGTGCAGACTGGGGACAAACTGGGCGATGAAGGATCTATATTCGAGAGGGAGTTACGATGATGAAAATATCCAAAGCCTTTTTAGGTCAAAAATTTCGAACCGCTCTGCTGCTGGCGTTATTCTCTGCTGTAGGCAGCTCCTGCTTGGCGGCCGGCGTACTGCAGCCGGTGGATCCTTCGGCACAAAAACTGCAGGTCAATGAAATGGCTGAACGGAAACAGATGGTAATTGATGACGAAACGCTGGCTCAACGGCCAGCTGTAGCAGGCGAGCGCAAATTCCATGTGAAAAAAATCCAGCTTCAAATCGAAGGAAACATACAGGTAGAAGAATTGCAGTCACTGCTGGCACCTTATGAAAATCGAGATGTGAGTTTTGATGAGTTGCAGCAGGCCACCAGCGCTGTGAATACTTATTTGCGAAAGAATAAGAATTATTATTTGGCAACTGCTTTTTATCCCGAGCAGGAAATTCAAAATGGCATTGTGACGATGAAAGTAGTGGCTGGGACCTATGGAAATATCCATATCTACAATCAGACAGAACTTTCTGACCATCGGGCGGTTAGTTATTCCGAGCCTTTGAAACAGGGAAAGGAGATCAAGACTCGTACCTTGGAGAGTGTCTTGGAAAACTACAATAACTTGCCCGGCATCGATGCCAGAGCTGTGATGAAGCCGGGAAGCCAGACGGGAGAAAGTGATATCGATATTTACCTGCATACGCTGAAGGATACAGAAGTCACCCTTTTCACTGATAACTATGGGTCTAAATATTCCGGTCGCTATCGATATGGGGCTAATGTGCAGATCAACAATCCCGTCCATAATGGGGATTCGCTGGCAGTGGGTGGCCTCTTATCGACCAATGGAGATACGAAGGATTATTGGATGAGCTACGAAATGCCGGTTGGACACTTCGGAAGTCGGGTGGGTGTATCTTTTTCCCATATGGGATATGAACTAGGGGACTGGTATACTCGATTGGGGGCTCAAGGCAGAGCCAACACGCTGAGTCTCTATGGAAGTACTCCTCTCATCCAGAAGTCGGATACATTTATGAAACTTTTGTACGGGGTCAGCTTCCGCAAGTTTAGTGATGAATACCGGAGCTTTGGCTACCAGTCAAAGAAACAGACCCGGAGCTTCTATTTGGGCTTGGGCGGTGCCTATGAAAGTCCTCGGACTTACACAAGCTACACGGCTATTTATACAAGAGGAAATACGGAAAACACCCATCTGAATTTCAATGGAGAAAGCCACGATGAATTGACTCAGGATGCAGGCAATTTCCACAAATTCAATTTGGATGCAGTCCACGTAGATCGGTTAAGCAAAGATTGGAATTTGCATTTCAATTTCCATGGACAGATGGCTAGCCGAGCACTGGATGGCTCTGAAAAGATGAGTTTGGGTGGCCCTTATGGAGTTAGAGCGTATCCTTCTAGCGAAGGGTCTGTAGACGCCGGTTATCAGGCCAGCGCAGAGCTGCAGTACAATTTAGCCAAAGGGCTCACAGTGGGACCTTTCTTCGATATCGGCGAAGGGACGACTGATAAAAATAATGGTTATCATCGCAAGCTGATGGGATGGGGAATCGGTATTCAGTACATGAATAAGAAGGAATATTACCACCGTCAGCCACAGTGGTACATAAGACTTGATTGGGCTAGGAAAATCCAGGCGGAAGACAATCTGTCTACCTCTTCCAATAGTAATAACCAGATTTGGTTCCGTGTAGTGACCTTGTTTTAAAAAGGCCTGCGGCTCAGGAATAAGGTAAGCTCTCCGGTAATTGGGTAATTAAAAATCAGTCATCTGTATAGGTGGCTGATTTTCTAATGCGGCATTGAAAATGCAAATAACGTTGAGGACTGCTTATGTGGTATACTTTGGATAAATGTGGGAAATTTCTATATGCGTGTCAAAGGAGAAGGCGATGGAAGTAGCAGCGGCTGCGAAATAGTAGTCGGTGGGCAGTATTCGGTAGTCGGGACGCGTTAAACGCTTTCTTCAGATAGCTATAAATTGTTTCGCATACAAAAAGGACTTCCCGGTAATGGGGGAGTCCTTTTTGTGGTGGGGGGGTAATCAGTAAGGCACGGATGCGGTATTAATCATCGATGTCTTTTAGCAGATCGCCAAAGCTTTTATATCGTTTATACCTGTCCGGATGCGCTTTCATTTCCTTGTATTCTTCTAAGGCTTCCTGGGTTTCCTGGTTAAACAAGCCCTTAGCTTCTTTCTTCAAATCGGCATCGGCTTGTGTATTGATATTCGCAGTAGCCATTGTAACCACACACCTTTCTTCTCTCTGAATTATAAAGAAATAGAAGGTGGCTAGCAATATAAATGATTACATCGCTTTGGGGGGATTACACAAGAAAGAAGGTGAAAGATAATAATGGTGGAGGGGTCAGGCCAATGGTATAATAATCATGAGGAAAGAATAGAGAGAATCAAGACCTATTTCATTTGAAGAGAATCAGTGGAGGGTATATCTTATGAGAGGCAGAGCAATCAGCTATTTCTTAATGGATGGTACAGCAAATGGGCGGATTCAAATACGAATCAAGAATCGCTCGCCCCTTGCATTTAAGATTTCCAAAGTAGATATGGAAAAATCTAAGGATATGGAGGAGCTCAAAAAGAGCGGAATCTATCTTTTGGTGGGGAAAAGCGTGGATGATAGTGACACTATTTATGTCGGCCAAGCGGGGTTTCGCTCCAACAACAATGGACTTTATCAGCGGATGAATGAACCACATGATACCATAGACTGGACATACGCTATTGCGATTACTTCTTCTGCTGATGATCTTGGGGCCACGGAACTTAATTATTTGGAAAATAAATTGTACTCTGTTGCAAGGGATACAGATCGTTTTGTACTTACCAACAAGAATACACCGGCAACAGGGAAAATCACAGATGAGACACAGGCCTATCTGGATGAGTTTGCGGAAGATGTAGTTATTCTTGTGGGAGCTTTGGGGTGTTTTGCTTTTATTCCGGTTGATGATAAAAAAGCAGAGGAAACTCCGATTATGCGTATGAACTACAATGGAGTTACTGCGGCCGGTCGAATGGCAACCGACGGATTTATTTTATTAAAAGGTAGCCAGATTTGTCCTACAGAAACGCAGAGCTGTCCTAATTTTACCCATTTGGCAAGAGAAAAATATAAGGATAAGGTGGAGGAAGGGACAAACAAACTAAAAGAAGATATGTTTTTCACCAGCCTTACTGCTGCGGCACAATTTGTGGCGGGGGCTAGCGTAAGTGGTCCTTCGTATTGGAAAAATCAGGAAATATAGTGGCTGATAGGAGGCTGAGAAATTAAACTGATATGGCAACCATAGAGGAGACATTGGCACGATTGCAGAAATCGACTTTCCGCGCTCGGTTTCATCTGACGGAAAAGGATCGAAAGTATATCGAGGATAAAGGGATGGAAACCATCGAGCGGCATGCGCAGGATTTCATTCATCAGCGGCTGGCGCCGGCGGTCATACCAAAGGATGGGAAGCAGACGCCTATGCGGGGGCATCCGGTCTTTATCGCCCAGCATGCCTGTGCTTGTTGCTGCCGGGGCTGCCTTTCTAAGTGGTATCATGTGATGCCTGGAAGGTGGCTGACGGAGGATGAGGAGGCGCGGATCGTGCGGCTTCTGATGGCGTGGATCAAGAGGGAATATGAGGCTTGAAAGCATACCGGTTGAGTGACAAATAGTGCGCGAGAGTTTTTCTGAATGGGTTCAGGGGTCAAGGGTCAGGGGGCAAGGGGTGGTGCGCCGCACAAATCATAAAGCGGCGCGAGTTTAGGAATAGGCGAACGTGGACTGACTTTTCAAACTGGCGGCGCTTCTTAACTTGTGCGCCGCACCTCCCCTTGACCCCTGCCCCACGACCCTTGCCCCTTTTGCTCGCAATCGGCTTTCATTCCAAATCAATGGGGCGCGCCCTTGGGGACTAAGATAGATTTCATAGGAGGTGCGAAATGAAGTGGTATAAGGTATGCGCGGCTGCGGCGGTGATGATGGCTTTGGCCGGCGAAGGTTTGGCGGCGGTTAGCGCAGTGCATGAGGAGAAGACGAATTGGGATGTCACTTATCCGACGGTAACGATGGAAGGAAATCCGGCGGTCCAGGCAATCAATGCGGATCTCTTGGGACAGATTTCCGGGCTCAAGAAGGGGTTCGACTCCGGGGAGTATTATCGGGCCAGCTGCAACTATGAGGTGCATTATGAGGATGCAGGGATTCTCTCTGTGTCGCTTCATCTTTTCGGTCTGCCCTATGGGGCGAATGGAAATCACTCGAGTGTCGTTTCTATTGTCTATGATAAGGAAACTGGGGCGCGGGTGCCTTTGGAAAATTATGTGCATGTGACTTTGGAGGATCTGGAAATCTATCGCTATGGCCATACCTACACCTGGGACGGGGCGCCGATGGCGTATGAGAATACGTTCAAAGAACCGATTTCTTATATTCCCACCCATTATTTCCTCCCCGGTGGTGGGGCGGTGTGCCTGGTCTACGAGCCCTACGACCTGGCCCCGGGTGTCTACGGCAGCCTCTACATCCGCCTGGCACCGGAGTATGTGGAGTATTTGAATAGGAAGAATGGGTAATGGGGGAGTCGGTAGTCGGGGCGCGGTTGCCTGCTTTCCCACTACCGTTATCCGTTTACCGTATTACCGTTTACCGCACGTATTTCCTGAAGCTGGAAATGGAGATGCAAACCGCTTTATGCAAAGGAAATCTACACCCCAATTCCCAATGTGTTGGGCTTACATGGAAAACGGTTATACGGTTAACGGTTCACGGTAGTGGGAAAGCAGCTAGAAGCGTCCTGACTACCGACTACCGACTACCGACTACTAAACCATCAGCGTTCCCCCGCCTAACACAAAAAGCCCTGCCGCTTTCGCAGCAGGGCTTTTTTGTTAGGCGGGATTATTCCCAAGCCGGTTCGATGGTGCCTTTGTATTTTTCGGCAATGAATTTCTTGACGGATTCGGACTGGTAGTACTGTACGAATTTCTTGTAAGCAGCCTGGTCCTTGTCTTTGTCGCGGGATGCGATGATCATGACAGCCAGTGGGGTGTCTTTCGGTTCGAGGTAGATGCCCTGGTCTTTCGGGGAGAGGCCGGAGCTCATGACGTAGTTCATGGTGATGACGGAAGCGTCTACGTCGTCAAGGCTTCTCGGGAGCTGAGCGGCTTCGAGTTCGTTGAATTTCAGGTTCTTCGGGTTTTCGATGACATCAGCCGGGGTAGCTTTCATGCCTACGCCTTCCTTCAACTTGATGAGTCCTGCTTTTTCCAGGAGCTGCAGGCCGCGGCCTTCGTTGGTGGGGTCGTTAGGGATGGAGATGGTAGCGCCATCGGGGATGTCTTTCACGTCTTTGTACTTGTTGGAGTAAACGCCCATTCTCATGAGGATGGCTTTGCCGATGGAAACGAGATTGGTGTTGTGCTGTTTGTTGAAGTTCTGCATGAATGGTTCGTGCTGGTATACAGCCAGATCCAGATCGCCATCAGCCAGAGCCTGGTCCGGGGTCACGTAGTCGGAGAATTCCTTCACATTGACTTTGAGGCCGTTCTTTTCAGCTTCCTTAGCAGCGGCTTCGACCACTTCAGCGTGCGGGCCGGCGGTAGCACCGACGACGATTTCCTTCTTTTCCGGAGCAGCGCTGGCAGCGGCAGAGGAGGCCGGCTTTGCATCGGAACCGCAACCGGTGATAATGGCTGCTGCGGAGAGGGCGCAAATACCGGCGAGAATGAATTTCTTTAACATAATAATACTTCCCTTCTTTTATAAAATACCGAGTCTCATGTAAGATGGGGTCGGTTGGAAAACGATTTGGTGTGAGAAACGGTAGGGGGTTAGTGATCAATGGTCAGTGATTAGTAGTCAGGCTTGCTTAGCGTTAGTGCAAACATGGAAGGAATAAAATTTTATATCTATGTTTGCACTTGCGCTAAAGGCGCCCTGATCACTAATCACTAATCACTGATCACTGATCACTAAACCAATAGCGTAAACCATACGTTATTTCTTATTCGCCTTCTTCGCCAGGTTGCTTCCGATGTACTGGATGAGCTGGACGACTACGATGAGGACGAGGATGGTAGCGACCATGACATCAGCCTGGAAGCGCTGGTAGCCGTAGCGGATGGCCAGGTCGCCGAGGCCGCCGCCACCGATGGTGCCGGCCATAGCGGAGGAACCGATCAAGGTAACTACGACGACGGTGATATTTTCAATGATGGAAGGCAGGGCTTCCGGGATGAGGACTTTCTTAATAATCTGGAAGGGGGACGCGCCCATGGACTGAGCGGCTTCGATGAGGCCGAAGGGCACCTCACGGATGGAGGTTTCCACCATGCGGGCGGTGTAGGGGATGGCTGCGATGGTCAAGGGGACGATGGCAGCGGTGGTGCCGATGGATGTGCCGGCGATGATGCGGGTCAATGGGATGATGGCTACCATCAGGATGATGAATGGGATGGAGCGGATCATGTTGATTACGAAAGCCAGGGGCTTATTCAGCAGCCGGCAGGCGAGAATTCCATTTTTCTCAGTGACTACCAGAAGGATACCTAAGGGGATGCCGACGACGGCGGCGATCAATGCGGAAATGCCGAGCATGTAGAGGGTTTCCGCGGTGCTTTTCAGAAGAAGATTAGTTATTGCCGGAGACATATCCGATCACCTCGCTTGTAATGGGTAACGATTTCAAATGGCTGAGGGCTTCCTGCATGTCGTGGTCGTCACCGATGATGGTGATGATGAGGCGGCCGAAGGAAACATTCTGGATGTAGTCGATGGATCCGTAGAGGATGGAGACGTCCAGATTGTATTTCTTGATGAGGTTTGCAATGATCGGTTCGTTGGCCACGTCGCCGCGGAAGGAGAGGGAGATGACGGTCTGGTCGGTTTCCTTTTCCTTGGTGGGGTGGATGTCCATGTGGGACATCTGCTCCGGTACTTCGGAGGACATGACGGAGCCTACGAATTTCTTCAGTGTCTCGGTCTGGGGATTGGTGAAGAGGTCGAGCACCGAGCCTTCTTCGATGATGCGGCCCCGTTCGATGACGGCTACGTGCTCGGCGATCTGCTTGATGACTTCCATCTGGTGGGTGATCATGATGATGGTGATGCCCAGTTTCTTATTGATATCTTTCAGAAGCTGCAGGATGGATTTCACGGTCTCCGGGTCGAGAGCGCTGGTGGCTTCGTCGGAGAGAAGCACCGACGGATTGGAAACGATGGCGCGCGCAATGCCGACGCGCTGCTTCTGGCCGCCGGAGAGCTGGGCCGGGTATTTGTCCTTGTAGTCCGTGAGGCCTACCAGTTCCAAGATGTCATCGATGCGTTTCTTCTGCTCTGCCTTCGGTACGTTGGCCAGTTCCAAGGGAAATGCCACATTGCCGGCTACGGTCCGGGAGGACAGCAGGTTGAAATGCTGGAAAATCATGCCGATGCCTTTGCGTTCGCTGCGAAGCTCGGCGCTCGACAGTTTCATCATGTCCTTGCCATTGATGAGCACTTCGCCGGAGGTCGGTGGTTCGAGCATGTTGATGCAACGGACCAAGGTGGATTTGCCGGCGCCGGACTGTCCGACGATGCCACAAATCTCGCCATCCGGAATGGTCAGGCTGATGTCGTCTAAGGCTTTGAAATTGCCATAGACTTTCGTTATATGTTTGAGTTCAATCATTGGGATCTCCTCACTAAAAAACTCTCATCGAAAGATGAGAGGATAGTTCACATCATCTTTCGAGTCGTACTCGCTGGAATTGGCACCGTTTCTAAAAGATGGTTGCCGTGGCTTCAATGGGCCAGTCCCTCCGCCACTCATGATGAATTTGATTTCATTATGAAATTACTCGACATAAAGTCGATTGGATTAAATATACTCTTTATTATAGGGAATGTCAATAGGATTGGTGTGGGAAGCAGTGGGGGGTTAGTAGTCGGTAATCGGTAGTCGGTGGTCGGGGCGCATTTGACGGTTTCCTCAATCTCATCATTATACGGCAGTAGTGGGACGGAATGTAAGCACGTCCTGACTACCGACCACCGACCACCGACTACTGAACCGACAACGCCAATCTCACCACTCACCATTTCCTCCTTTGCGTCTATCTATCTCTAATGCTATAATATACTAAAGAAAAATCACGCTGTGAAATCAGGAGGTCATATATGAGTGTAAATCAAAGATTGGTGAATCCACTGACAGATCGTCTGTTTGATGGGATTTTGACATTGAAGACAAGAGAAGAGTGTTACGAATTTTTTGAAGACCTTTGCACCATCAATGAGCTTAGGGATATGTCCCAGCGTCTCGAGGTGGCGCGGATGCTCGAGGCGGGAGAAAAGTACGATCGCATCGAGGCGGCTACGGGCGCCAGCACGGCTACGATTTCCCGCGTGAAGCGCTGCTTGAAATACGGTGCTGATGGCTATGTGACGGTGCTTGGTCGTCTGAGTCAAGAGGAGGAGAAGTGATGGAGCCTCTCATCCTTTCTCACAAAGGCTTCAAAGCCTACGACATCCGCGGCGTAGTGCCTACGGAGGTGAATGAAGACCTGGCGTACCGCGTGGGCCGGGCCTATGCGGCGCTGTATCATCCGAAAAATATGTGCGTGGGCTTTGACATCCGTCCCAGCTCCCGCGCTATTGCCGATGCGGCTATCGAGGGGCTTCGGGATGGCGGCGCGGATGTGTATGACATCGGTCTGTGCGGCACGGAAATGATGTACTTCGCTACCTTCCACGAAAAGCTCTCCGGCGGCTTCATGATCACCGCCAGCCACAACCCTTCGAATTACAATGGCATCAAGATCGTCCGCGAAGGCGGCGTACCGGTCAGTGAGGATACGGGGCTGAAGGATATCGAAGCCTTGGCCTTCTCCAGCGATTTCCCGGAAGCGAAGAAGGGCGCGCTCTTTACCAAAGATGTGATGACGGATTATATTTCCAAAGTCCTCTCCTTCGTGGATGTGAAAGCGCTGAAGCCATTCCACATCGTGGTGAATGCAGGCAATGGCTGCGCGGATATCGCTTTTTCGAAATTGAAAGAGCACTTGCCCTTCCGCTTCACCGAAATGTACATGGAGCCCGATGGCACATTCCCTCACGGCGTGCCAAATCCCATGCTTGAAGAATGTCAGCGCCCTTTGGCAGAGCGCGTGCTATCGGAGAAGGCTGACCTGGGCATCGCTTGGGACGGCGACTTCGATCGCTGCTTCTTCATCGATGAGAATGGGAAATTTGTGGAAGGCTACTACATGGTGGGGCTCTTGGCGGCTTATTTCTTGAAACGAAATCCCGGGGAAACCATCATCCATGACCCGCGGGTCTTCTGGTGCACTCGAAAAATTTGCGAGGACCTTGGCGGAAATCCGGTAGAGTCCAAGGGCGGGCATGCTTTCATGAAGGAAACCATGCGCCGCGTGAAGGGCATCTATGGTGCAGAGAATAGCGCGCACCATTTCTTCCGCGGCTTTTCCTATTGCGACTCCGGTATGATTCCCTGGCTCATCGTGTGCGCCATCATGAGCGAGAAGGGGAAACGCCTCGGCGAGCTGGTGGCCGAAATGGAAAAAGAATTCCCCTGCAGCGGCGAGATCAATTTGCCTGCAAAGAATGTAGCCGCTACGCTTTCGGCGGTGAAGGAAACCTACGCATCCACCGCTTCTCGCGTGGATCCCATCGACGGCGTGGGACTGGAATTTGAAAATTGGCGCTTCAATCTCCGCCCATCCAATACCGAGCCCCTCATCCGTTTCAATATGGAAACTCGAGGAGACAAGGCGCTCCTTCTGGAGAAAGAAAAAGAAATCATGGCCCTGGTAGAAAAGGCCAATGGATAAGTGAATAGATTGGCAAAGAAGCCGCGAGCGTGAAAGTGCTTGCGGCTTTTTTCGTAAGATAAGAAATACGACGGGAAGTGAGGAGTTAGGAGTTAGGAGTGAGGAGTGGTGGTGCGCCGCACAAATTATAAAGCGGCGCGAGTTTTGAGATGAATAAACGCGTTTGGCTGCTTTTCCACATCCGTAAAGCGTTTACCGCTCCATTTCCTGCTTTCACTAAACGGCACGGTTATCGGTTATACGGTAAACGGTTCACGGTCGTGAGAAAGCAGGTACGCGCGCCGACTACCGACTACCGACCACCGACTACGAAACCTCGATTCTTAGACGTGCATAAAATTTATACATACTATTGCATTTTAATTCAAGAAGGCGTATATTTATTGCATGAATTTGCAACAACTTTTTGGTAGAGAGAGGTAATGAACGATGAATAAAATGATGAAATTGGCTATCTTGGGTGTGGCAGTGGCAGGCGCTTTTGCCCTTTCCGGTTGCGGTGACAGCAAGCCGGCGGCTTCTTCGGCAGCCGCATCCTCTGCATCGGCAGGCCAGAGCGCTTTGATGCAGAAAATTAAGAAGGAAGGCAAGCTCGTGGTAGGTACATCCTCCGGTTTCCCTCCTTATGAATTCCTTGACACGTCTGTGAAGGAACAGAATGTAGTCACCGGTATCGACGTGAAGCTGGCCGAGGAAGTGGCAAAGAAATTGGGCGTGAAGCTGGATGTGCAGGATATGACATTCCAGTCCCTCCTGTCCTCCATCGTGACCGGCAAGATCGATATTTCTATTTCTGCTATCAACCCGACAGAAGAACGTAAGAAGACTGTTGATTTCTCCATCAACTATCTGGAAGGCAAGCAGACCCTCCTGGTCCGCAAGGAAGACGAAGGCAAGTACAAGAGCCTCGCTGACTTCACCGGCAAGAAGATCGGCGTACAGAAATCCACCATCCAGGAAAAATTGGCCAATGAACAGATCAAAGACGCCCAGGTGGTGGCTCTCGGCAAAGTGCCGGATGCGCTCCTGGAACTGAAACACGGCAAGGTGGATGCGGTAGCGGTGCAAAACATTGTAGGCGGCCAGTACCTTGTCACCAATGACGATTTGGCCGGGACTAATGTATACTTCGATAAATACTCCGGCGGCTCCGCAGTGGCTGTCCCCAAAGGCAGCGATGACGTAGTAGCTGTGATCAATGAAGTCATCAAAGAAAACCAGGCCAATGGCAACATCGACAAATGGGTCGACGAAATGACCAAGAAGGCTGTAGAAAACGCGAAGAAATAAAGTGAGTAGTCGGTGGTCGGTAGTCAGGGCGCATTTACCTGCTTCCTAATAACGGCTCACGGTAGTGGGGAAGCAGGCAAACGCGTCCCGACCACTGACCACCGACTACCGACTACGGATCTCACCAAAATGTAAGCATCAAAATGTGTTGACAACGCAATTCCCTTCTTGTACTATTTCTTTGGAATTTCCCGATCCATTAAAAAGAAAGTGAGGCAATCACTATGAAAACTTGTGTGAAATTGGCACTCCTCGGCGCTTGCGCAGCTGGCGCATTCCTCCTGGCAGGCTGCGGCGACAGCAAGCCGGCTGCTTCTTCTGGGGCAGCATCCGCATCCGCTTCTCAGAGCAAATTGATGGAAACCATCAAGAAGAGAGGCAAGCTCATCGTCGGCACCTCCTCCGGCTATCCTCCCTATGTATTTGTTGATGCGCAGTCTGCTGACAAAGCAGTCATCGGCCTGGACATCGAAATGTGCAAACAGATTTCTGAAAAACTGGGCGTTCCCATGGAAGTACAGGATATGGGCTTCTCCGCGCTCCTGTCCTCTGTCACCTCCGGCAAAGTGGATATCGCTGTAGGCGGCGTATCCCCGACTCCGGAAAGAGAGAAATCCATGGCTTTCTCTGACCAGTACCTTCCGACAGAACAGAAACTGTTGGTACTGAAGAAGAACCAGCACGTATTCAAAACCGCTGCTGACCTGAAGGGCAAGACCATCGGTGCAGAAAAGTCTACCACCCAGGAAGCTACCGCCCAGAAGGTAGAAGGCGCGAAGGCCCTCGGCCTCTCCAGCGTGCCGGATGCTATCCTCCAGCTGAAAAATGAAAAACTCGACGGCATTGTTTTGGAAGGCGTCGTAGCGAAGCAGTACCTGGTATTCAATGATGACCTGGCACTGGCAGATGTACAGTTCGAAGGCGCGAAGAAAGTCTCCGCTGTAGCTCTCCAGAAGGGCAATGATGATGTAGTGAAGATCATCAACGACATCATTAAACAGGACACCGAATCCGGCCAGTTCGAAAAATGGGTCGATGAATACAGCAAGATCGCTGTAGAAAAAGCTAAATAATTATACAGCCCTATGAAAGCCGCAAGAGTGTGTGTGCTCTTGCGGCTTTTTCTTTTTACTATTAGAAATACAGGGACTTATATTTTCTATTTCCTCAAACCTCTAAAATTTTTGCATGAATATTTATTGACAAGCATGCATAAAAATGCTATCATGTGTGCATACAAAAAAGAAGACTTCGGAAAAGCCG
>CAVEMF010000015.1:0-14794 GCA_963616715.1 Ruminococcus bromii
TGGAGAAGGGGCGCGCGTTAGCGGAGGATAGAAATGCGCCGAAGGCGCATACTCAGCACTAGCGGTATCATGCCAAATTGTACGCAAACATCAGCATGCTTTGGGCTAGTGCTGATTATGCGCCTTTGGCGCATTTCTATCCGGCCCTATCGGGCGACCATTCTCCAAGGGTCTACTCACGTAAGGCTAAACTAGCAAATCCATGCAAAGCCTTAGCATTATAGTGCACAAGAGAATGAATGCGCTAAAGCAAACATGCCTGTCTGCCAAATCCTATCATCAAACCTAACAGCTATCTTTTCCCGAAAAAGGCAGGCACAAATCGGCTCGTTTCAGGAAAATGCGCCCCGACTACCGACCACCGATTACCGACTACTTAACAAACAGCGTCCTCCCGTTCTTCTACCCCATCCCCTTCTTCTCACCGGTGAAGTTGAGATAGGTATCCATCAGCATGGTCTGGAGGTCCTCCGGCGATTTCGATTTCCAATTGCCGAAGGTGTCTCGATAATACATGAGCCAGGGGAAGGAGACTTCTTTCTTCTCGTAATGGGGGAAGGGATTTTCTTGCAGCGCCTGATAGTCTTCGTAGGAGATTACGGCGCCGTCGCCATTGCGGAAAGTATCGAAAGGCCTTCCCATGTCATCGTAATTCGTGTCCACAGAGGAAATATACTTGATGTGCATCTCTCCCCGCTGTAGAGACAGCGCCGCGGTGGAGATGGAGGCTAGCTGGCCCCGATCCTTGGTATGATCCTGGAATACATACCAATTCACCCCTTCCATGCCATTGGTGTACATGTTCGTGCGGCTCCACATCATCACATCCATCTCCGGCTGGTATTCATCCCACAGGTGCGGGCAAATAGCAAGGCCATCCTTCGCCTCATTCACTTCGAACACATCGGTGTAGGTATACTGCCCGGTGCCGCCGAACTGGGAAACCAGGATTTCCAGCCGCCCATTGTCATCGAGATCCGTCACCATATAGCCGATGACATCCATATCCATCTCACCGGGGTCCCACATGTCGCGATTTTCCACGATAAGCTTCACCTGATCCGCCGCGTCGGGGCGATAGAAAGAATTCTCCATAGCCGATGCCTCGCCGCCGCCCGCCGAGAAAGCGATCATCGCCGAAAGCGCGAGTGATGCCAAAATTTTCTTTGTATTGTATTTCATAGATAGTCTCCTTTCAGGAAATATAAAAATCCCTTGGCTCTATTGTACAAGAAATCGGGGGAATTTGCACTGTAGGAAAGTACAGGGTTTAACGCTATCGGGTTTAGTAATCAGTAATCAGGGGTCAGTAATCAGGACGCGTTTCCCTATAGCGAAAATTAGTGCATTCCCCTTTCAGTAAAAGGCACGCACTCCATGTGACACTAGGGAAGCACTGATTAAATCGCTTTCCATCTGAATTTCTGGCCCAATGGCGCAATACTTCGTCGGACTCCCCCTTAAATACTTCGGTATTCGCGGGGAATTCCTCCTCGTCTTGCACCATTGGGCTTGTCAGAAATTCGGATGGTGATTTAATCAGTGCTTCCCTAGCGATAAAAGCGGCCTGATCACTGATCACTAATTACTAGCCCCTACGACTTGTAAGGCTATAGAAGGCCATGATAGAATGAAGCCATGAAACAGGATTTCTCACACTTCACGACATTTAGAAGGGAGCAAGCATATGAAAAAATTACTTTTGGGGATGGCACTGGTGGCTTCTCTTGGCCTTAGCGGTTTGGCCGATGCCTATACATCGCCGACGCCTTTCCCGCATAAAACGTATAACGATGGATCCTATCGCAGCGCGCCGCCTTCCGGGTATTATGGTTCCTCTCGCAGAAGAACGGTATCCCAGCGCATGACCTTGCATCTGTCCTATAAGGATGCGTATGGTCTCTATGAGGGCGAGGTGAATGGAAATGGCATCCCCAATGGGCGGGGCCGTTTCACCACCACCTATACCAATGATACCGATCGCTGGATGTACGAAGGGGAATTCCGCGATGGTCATTTCGAAGGTTACGGCCGGGTCTCCGACTTGGATGAAAGTCACAGCTGGCACGAGGGATACTTTACCAACGACGAACTCACAGGCCATGGCAAGATGGGGAAAAATCGACAAACGCTTTGGGAAGGCTATTTCCTAAGAGATGTCCCCCTGGAGAACGAACGGCCACTCTCGTATCCTGTGAGATATAGCAACTGGGAATTTTATATCAGCGACATTTACGAAGATAGCTACCTGGGAAATGTACAGGCCGGCGGCAGATTTGTGATTCTGAAAACCAAAGCCAAAAATCTGACCAATCTCTATGTCCGCTCCGTCGCCACCCCCGGCTTGGTCCGCCTTTTGGATCGGCGAAATGGCGTATTCTATAAAGTGGCTACCGACGCCATGAAGCGCTACTACAATGACTATGGCAATTCTCGCTGGATGGAAGAGCGTATGGCGCCGGGAGATACGGATACGGTGCTTTTGGCCTTTGATATCCCCGACTACGTGGATAAAGATGATTTGACGCTGGTATTCTACGCTGGGGCTGACAGCGTAGGCGATACCTACAGCATTGATATCAGATAATTTTCCTATCAAGGAGCTCACAATGAAAAAATTTCTTTTAGGGATGGCCCTCGCCGCTGTTTGCTTTGGCACTGGAAATCCGGCCGACGCTTATACATCACCGACGCCTTTCCCCCATAAGGTCTATAACGATACCTACCGCAATGCGCCATCCGACTACTACGGACCCTCTCGCAGCCATTATGTTTCCCGCCGCATGACCTTGCACCTATCATACAGAGATGCTGACGGTCTCTATGAAGGCGAAGTCAATTCTCGCGGCCTCCCGGATGGGCAGGGCCGTTTCACCACCAACTATCAAAATGACAATGTCCATCGCTGGTGCTACGAGGGACAATTCCGGGATGGCCATTTCGAAGGCCAGGGTCGGTTCTCCGACTTGGATCAGAGCCGCGCCTGGCACGAAGGCGTCTTCACCAATGACGAGCTCACGGGCTATGGCAAACTGGGGCAAGGCGGAAGAGTCATTTGGGAAGGCTATTTCCATCGAGACATGCCGCTGGAAACCGAACGCTCCCTCCCCTATCCGGTGAGATATTACGATTGGGATTTCTACATCAGCGACATTTACGAAGATAGCTACCTGGGAAATGTACGAGCCAATGGCAAGTTTATCATTTTGAAAACCAGTGCTAGAAATATTACCAATCAGTATGCCCGCTCCATCGCCAGCTCCGGCCTGGTGCGCCTGTGGGACCGGCAAAGCGGCACAGTCTATCGCCTGGCCGCCGATGCCATGCGGCGCTACTACAATGACTATGGCAGCGCCCGCTGGATGAGTGACTGCATGGCTCCGGCCACGGTGGTAGAAAATGTAGTGCTGGTCTTCGACGTGCCCAGCTACGTGGACAACAGCGACTTGACGCTGATCTTCTACGGCGGCGGCACCACCACGGCCCACCCTTACAGCATTCATATCCAATAATCCATTATAAAAACGGTGAACCCTTTCATGGGATCACCGTTTTTTTGATGGGAAAAAGCAGGGAGACGGAAGACACTAGACATTAGACACTAGACGTTAGACGTTCAGACTTCAGACACACCGCGACAATGAAGTCTGTCGTCTGTCGTCTAATGGTCTAATGTCTGTTGTCTAACTTCTCACGTCTATTGTCTAATGTCTCATGTCTCACGTCTGATTGTCTATCATCTCCTGGCCCACTTCATTCTCCGGCAAATTCGAAATACGCCTTCATCAGCATATCTTCCTTATCCTGGTCGCTCTTAGCCACCCATCCATCTTGCCAATTGTCGCGGTGATAGATGAGCCAGGGCATGCGCACTTCGTGCTTCTTGCATTTCTTGAAAACTTTTTCTTCCTGCTTATCGTAGACCTTTTTGGAGACCTGCTTGCCATTGACATCGTTGTAAATAGCGCGAGTGGTGCCATCTTCCTTGTGCTCTACGCCTTCCATGGAAATCAGCTCTACCACCCACATGCCATGCTGCAGGGAAAGGGCTTCGTTGCTGCGGAAATCCCAGGCCTGGTCTCTGGTGACATCTTCGAATACATACCAATAAGCTGCATCTCCGTCTTTGGTATACACGGAAACCGAATCCTTCATCATCAGATCCATCTCTGACTGCCCTTCGATCCAAGTCTTCGTGATGGGATAGAGGCCATCCTTTGCTTCATTCAGCTCATAGCCATCGGTGTAGGTGAAAAGCCCGGTGCCGCCGAAACGGGAAACCAGGATTTCCAGCCGGCCATTGTGATCCAAATCCGTCACCAGATAACCGATGGTGTCCATATCCATTTCCGTCTTGTCCCACATGGAACGATTCTCCATGATCACGTGCACCTGATTCGCGATCTCCCCTTCATGCTCATAATCGTTAGCAGCAGCCGGGAAACACAGCGCCCCCGCCAGGCCAAAAGATACCAAAGCTCTTTTCATCCAAAGTTTCATTTGTATGCTCCTTTCTGAATTTATATCATTTCACAAGATGATTTTCTTGCTATGGTTTTATTGTACAGGAAATTGGGGGAAATTTAAATAGGACATGGGGGATAAGGGATAGGGGATAAGGCGCATTTGACTGAGTAGTCAAATGCGCCTTATCCCCTATCCCTTATCCCCTATCCCAAAACCGCTAACGAAAAAAGCTCCCAGCGGGGGGAGCTCTCTCATCGGCTTAGCCTACAGAAACCAATTCGATTTTGAAATTCAGTTCCTTCCCTGCCATTTCGTGGTTGGCGTCGAAGGTGATGGTGGTTTCGGTCTTTTCGGTGACCTTTACCGGGAAGCGCTGTCCCATGGGGCCGGAGAGGTAAACCTTTTCGCCCACTTCCAGTTCTTCGGAGCCGGGCATCTGGGACTGTTCGATGGTCAGAATGTTGTCCGGGTCAGGCATGCCGTATGCTTCTTCCGGCAGGAGGTGGATGTTTTTGATTTCTCCTACTTCCATGTCTTCCACGGCTTTGTCGAAGCCTTTGATCATCTGGCCGGCGCCGCAGATAAAGGCCAAAGGTTCGCCTCTGTCGTAAGAGGAATCGAATTTGGTGCCGTCGTTGAAGGTGCCTTCGTAGTGGACTTTGCATTTTTTGTTTACGTTGCTCATGTTGTTCTCCTTTTAACTGTAGTGGTTAGTAATTAGTGATCAGGGGTCAGTGATCAGGAAGCATTTGATTGCTGCCTAATGCTTTTCTGTTTTCACTATCGGATTAGTATCCAGTGATCAATGATCAGTTGAAAGAGTAAATCTTCATTTGACGCTAGCGCTAAATGCGTCCTGATCACTAATCACTGACCCCTAATTACTTAATTAACTCCCGCTCTTTCCAAAAACTCTTCCTCGCTAATGACTGGAATGCCCTTAGCCCGGGCTTTTTCCAGTTTGCTTCCGGCGTCTTCTCCGGCTACGACGAGGGTGGTCTTGCCGGTGACGGAGCTTTGGACGTCGCCGCCTTGGTGCTTGATGAGGTCTCCGGCTTCGCGGCGGCCCATGCGGGAGAGTTTGCCGGTGAGGACCACCATTTCTCCTTCAAAGGCGCCGCCGGTGGTTTCTTCTACGATTTCATCCATGAGGACCCCGGCATTTCTGAGCTTGTCGATCACCATCATATGCTTCATGTCATGGAGATAATCGTAGAGGCTGCCGGCGATGACCTTGCCGATGCCTTCGGTTTCCTGGATGTCAGAGGCCGAGGCTTCCATAAGCGCGGAAATGGTATGGTATTTCTTTGCTACCAATTCCGCCCCTTTGGCACCCAAGAAGCGAATGCCGAGGCCAAAGAGAAGCTTGGAGAGGCCTCGTCCCTTGCTGTCCGCAATGGCGGCCACCAGGTTCTGCGCGCTCTTCTCGCCCATCCGCTCGATCTGCTCGATGTCTTCCACTTTCAGCCGGTAGAAATCGGAGGGGTCATTCACCAGGCGATAGGCCAGGAGGCTATCCACCACAGACGGCCCCAGGCCTTCGATATTCATGGCGTCGCGGGAGGCGAAGTGGATCAGCTTTTCTCGCACCACGCCGCCGCATTCGGGGTTCGTGCAGCGGAAGGCTGCCTCCCCTTCTACGCGGGATACGTCGCCGCCGCAGACCGGGCAGATCGTGGGCATTTCGAAAGGCTGCTCCGCGCCATTTCGCTTGTCTTTCAGGACTTTGGCGATTTCCGGGATGATTTCCCCGGCTTTGTAAATCCGCACGTAGTCGCCTTCGCGGATGTCTTTTTCGCGAATGAAATCCAAGTTGTGCAGCGTCGCCCGCTTCACTGTGGTGCCGGCGAGGTGCACCGGCGTCAAATCGGCCGATGGCGTCAGGACGCCGGTGCGGCCCATGGTGACCACGATCCTCTCGATGCGGGTCTCCGCTTCTTCCGGCGGATACTTGTAGGCCATGGCCCACTTGGGATCCTTCACCGTGGCGCCCAGGCGATTTTGCTGGGCGAAGTCGTTCACTTTGATGACCATGCCATCGGTGTCATAGCCCAGGTCGTGGCGCTTGGTTTCCCACTCGTTCACGCCTTCGATGACGCCCTCGATGGATCTCCACTTGCGATAATTCGGATTCACCTGGAAATGGAAATCCGCCAACTTTTGGAGCAATTCTTCCTGCGAGTGGATTTCCATACCTTCTATATCCCCCAAAGCATAGGCGAAGAAGGCCAGATTTCGGGAGGCCGTCACATGGGGATCCAGCTGGCGAAGGGAGCCGGCGGCAGCGTTACGGCAATTGGCAAAGGGCATGATCCCCGCTTCGTCTCGCGCTTCATTCAGCGCGATGAAGCTTTTCCGCGGCATGTACACTTCGCCTCGTACTTCCAGATACGGCGGCGCATTCTCGATGTACAGGGGAATGGTGTGGATGGTTTTCACATTCGCCGTCACATCCTCCCCCACACGGCCATCGCCGCGGGTAAGTCCTTTCACCAGGCTGCCATTCTCATAAATGAGATTCATAGACAGGCCGTCGATTTTGAGCTCGGTGATGTACTCTACCTTTTCCTCTCGGAGGCCCTGCTTCACACGGCGGTCAAATTCGTAAAGTTCTTCTGCATTGAAAGCATTGGCCAAGGACAGCATGGGTTTCCTGAAGCGTACTTTGGGGAAATCCTCCGACGCTTTCGCGCCCACGCGCTGGGTCGGCGAATCTGGCGTCACCAGCTCGGGGTATTCTTTCTCTATATCCACCAATTCTCGGTACATATGGTCGAATTCATAGTCCGTGATTTCCGGACGCTCGAGCACATAGTACATGTAACTATGGTGGCGAAGCTCCCGCCGGAGCTTCTCTGCTTTTTCTTTGATTTCTTCCGGTATCATTGGGTTGGTCCTCTTTTTATATGGTAGTCGGTGGTCGGTGGTCGGTAGTCGGGACGCGCCAAGCCATCTTCTCTCAAGAGAATACCCAAAGGACGGGTGATTCCTGCTTCCTCATAGCGAGGAGCTTGGAGCTCTTGCGGAGTCAGCGGCCGCACGTGGCGTTCAGGGCAGTAAGTGGATGCGTTTTGTCTGCTTCGTCACTGTCTCGTGGGGCGAGCTTACCAGCTCCAAGCTCCTAGCTCAAAGCTATGACGAAGCAGGCAAATGCGCCCCGCCTACTGACCACCGACTACTATACCGAAGCCATAACAGCTCTATGTATACACTAGCGTCGATCGCGCCCCGACTACCGATTACCGACTACCGACTACTAAACCACAATCGTTCTCCCCGCTATTCTTCCTTCGTGATCGGTGCGAAGGCCACCATGACTTGGCGGATGCTATTTCCCGGGAATTCGAGCTTTAGCATCATCTTGGTATCGCTGCCGGAGACGGCTACGACTTTGCCTTTGCCCCACATGGTGTGGATAGCGATGTCGCCTACCTTCCAGTCATAGCGGGCTTTCACGCTATTTCTCTTGGGCTTATTCACCGTGGTCTCCGAGAGAGCCAGACGGCTATGTTGCTCGGTGCGGCGGCGGGCGGCCATTTGCCGGCGATTTCTTTCTTCGTCGGTGATAATCTTATCCATCAAGTCCGGCGGGATTTCTTCCAAGAAACGGCTGGGCTGATAGGGCTTGATCTGGCCGTACATGGTGCGCATGTGGGCATTGGAAAGATAGAGCTGCTCTTTCGCGCGGGTGATGGCCACGTAGCACAAGCGGCGCTCTTCTTCCAAAGCCGTCTGCTCCATGAAGGAACGGACGCCGGGGAAAATGCCTTCGTCCATGCCCGGCAGGAAGACCAGTGGGAATTCCAGGCCTTTGGCGCTGTGGATGGTCATCAGGGTGACCCGGTCCTCTTCGCCTTCGTAGGTGTCCACGTCGTTCACAAGGGCCACCTTTTCCAAGAATTCGGCCAGGCCCCCTTCGGGCTGCTCGTCGGTGAAATCCTTCGCCACAGAGAGCAATTCGCCCAAGTTTTCCTCGCGGCTCTGGGCCTGGGGATCGTTGCTTTCCTGCAAAAGCTGCACATATTTCGTGTCATTCATAATTTTCTGAATGAGCTCAAACACATTCATTTCCGCCGATGCATTGAGGAAATCAAAAATCACCGCGCTGAATTTCTGCAGCTTCTGCTGGGCCGCCGTGGGAAGGTCGCTGCCTTCGATGCCCATGATGCCTTCGAACATGGAAATCTCATTGGCATTGGCATAGTCCGTAAGCTTCTGCACCGTGGTAGCGCCGATGCCTCGTTTCGGTACATTGATAATGCGGGTGAGGCTGATGTTGTCACGGAAATTATTGATCACTTTCAGGTAGGCCATGATGTCCCTGATTTCTGCGCGGTCGTAGAAACGGGTACCGCCCACCATGGTGTAAGCGATGCCGCGGCGCACCAAGGCTTCTTCGATGACACGGGACTGGGCATTCATGCGGTACAGCACCGCCATTTCGCCATAGGGCCGGTGGTTCTCATCATGCTCCTTTTTCATAGTGCTGATGATGAAATCCGCCTCATTGTGCTCGTCCATGGCGGTGTAGTGACGCAGATGATTTCCTGTATTGTTCTCCGTCCAAAGGCGCTTCGACGGGCGGTCGGGGTTGTTCTGAATCACCGCATTGGCGGCGTCCAGGATGGTCTGGGTGGAGCGATAATTCTGCTCCAGCTTGATCACCTTCGCCTGGGGATAGTCCTTCTGGAAATCCATGATGTTTCGAAGGTCCGCGCCGCGCCAAGAGTAAATGCTCTGGTCCGCATCGCCGACGGCGCAGATATTCTGCAGCGAACCGGCAATGTAACGGGCCATGAGGTACTGGGCATGGTTCGTATCCTGGTATTCGTCGATCAGGATGTAGTGGAAACGATCCTGCCAGCGCTTGCGAATGGACTCCACAGAAAGGAGCTTGGTGGTGATGAAAAGCAGATCGTCGAAATCGAGGGCGTTGTTCTGCTTCATGTGCTTGTCATAAAGCTCGTAAACATCGGCGATTTTCTGAGCGAAGAAATTGCTTCCCACCTGGGAGCGGAATTGCTTCGGGTCGATGAGCTGGTTCTTCGCATTGGAAATATGATTCTGCACCGCGTTCGGCTGGAAATGCTTATCGTCCAGGTTCAGCTCTTTGAGGCAATTCTTCACCAACGTCTTCGAGTCGTCAGAGTCGTAAATGGTGAATTTATCCGTATACGGCGGATAGTTCGTGATTTCCCGTCGCAGGAAACGGGCACCGAAGGAGTGGAAGGTGTACATCCAGATGCGGTCCGCAGCGGGCCCCACCAAATTGTGCACACGCTCGCGCATTTCCTGGGCTGCCTTGTTCGTAAAGGTAATGGCCAGGATTTCTCCCGGATAAATCCCCTGCTCGAGCATGTAAGCGATGCGGCAGGTCAAAGCCTTCGTCTTGCCGGACCCGGCGCCGGCCATGATCAAGACCGGCCCTTCCGTCTGCATCACCGCTTCCCGCTGGCGGTCGTTTAATGTGTTTAAATAGTTATTCATGAGAATCCTTTTATAGTAGCATGCTAGGCGCCATCGGTTTAGTGATCAGTGATCAGTGATTAGTGATCAGGACGCATTTAGCGATATTCTTACATATCGATATTGCCTTTATACGCACTATGCCTCAAACATGAACAACTAGGACAATAATGCAAAGCGGCAAACTGTTTCGTCCTGACCACTGATTACCGACTACTGATTACTAACACGATAGCGTATAACGAGAAATGTTGCGCCCTGATCACTGATCACTAATCACTGATCACTAATTCCCCTAAGAAAAAAGCCCATATAAAAATATGGGCTTTTTCGTGCGAGATTAGTCAGCGTATACCTTCAGGAGGAAGGGAGCCACCTGTTTTTTACGGGACATTACCTTCGGGAGGTACACATAGCCGTCTTCGGATTTCTTATCGAAAGCCTTTTCGGCGGCTTCTTCAGCGCCGGCGGTGAACCAGAGGTAGGTGTCTTCTGCCAGGATGTCGGTGACCATCAGGTAGGACGCTTCGTAGCCCTTAGCCGCTTTGGCAGCTTCCAGAGCAGCCATGATTTCTGCTTTCTTCGCATTGATGGGAGCGAGATCCATGACGGAAATCTGTCCGCAGGAGAAAACTTTGCCATTGGCTTCGAATTCTTTGGTATCGTTGCCGGCCAGCTTTTCTGCCGGATAGTCGGAAATATCAGCGCCAGCCTTCAGCATATCCATGCCGTAAGCTTCATAGTCCACACCGGCAATGGCTGCGAGCTCAGATACAGCGGTCTTGTCTTCTTCGGTAGTGGTCGGGGAACGGAAAAGAACGGTGTCGGAAATGATAGCAGAGAGCATCATGCCTGCCACTTCTTTGGTCGGCTGGATGCCGGCTGCTTTGTAGAGGCCCCAGATGACTGTATTCACGCAGCCCACCGGACGAACGAGGATGAAAATCGGGTTTGCGGTTTCGAAATCGCCGACGCGGTGATGGTCGATGAGTTCGAGCACTTCCGCTTCTTTCACGCCGTCCACGCACTGCTTGGATTCATTGTGATCCACCAGGATCAGCTGGGTGCCCGGTGCTACGGAGGTCAAAAGCTCCGGCGCTTCTACTTTGAAATAGTCCAAAGCGTACTGGGATTCTTTATTCAGTTCCCCGGCTCTGGCAGCCACCGCTTCCACGCCCTGCTGCTGTTTCAGGTAGGAATAGGAAATAGCGGCAGCAATGCTGTCTGTATCCGGGGATTTATGTCCGATAACAAAAACTTTGCTCATAGAGATTCTCCTTTTATGTCTCAAAAACGTTAAAAAACTCCCTACCATTATATCATGGCAGGGAGTTTTTGAGAAAGGAGAATTTCAAAAGTAGTGGGTTTAGTAATTAGGGGTCAGTGATCAGTGATCAGTAGTCAGAAATCGCACTTGGCGCTATCCATGTAGTCGGTGGTCGGTAGTCGGGACGCAGCAGTCAAACGCGCCCTGATCACTAATCACTAATCACTGATCACTAACCCCCTAGCGTCATCCCCGCAATTTCGCCTCCCACAGTTTCTCATATATATACGCTGCGCCGCGGAAGCCGCAGAGGGGGAGGTCGGAGAAGTGGACTTCGTCGACGGATGGGAGCGCCACGTGGAAGGAGGCGAAGGATTTCCCCAGGCGCGTGAGGTGCTGTGTCTCGTGGCTAGAGGAGAGGACGAGACCGCCTTTCCAATTTTCATAATCTTTCCCGATTTCCCTATCGTCTCGCCCTACGACGCGGATCACATCCGCCGCCGGAGGTGTGAGGTCGGTCTTACATTGGAAATGGATGGTCAGCTTTGCGGTGTCCACCCATTCGCTGCGGATGGCTTCGGCAAGACCGGCCGCTTCGGAAGGCGGCGCAGAAATCAAGATTTCATCGAACCACAAAGGGCCCCACAGGGATTCCAAATTATTTCCTTTGCGAAGGAAATACTCTTTGAGCTTAGCCGCCCGGTTTTGGTAAGCGGTAGGCACTTCGATTTCCAAAGCATGACAAACCTTGGAAAGCCAGGCAAGCGTCCCATCGATGCCATAGGGCATGCCCACGGACAGATAGGGAATCCCGAAATCTTTCTCCATCTGCTTCGCCAAAGCAAGGCCCAGCTCGTCTCGCACCACCAGGTTCAGCGCCGCCGCCGGCGCCTCCATGATATCTTCCCAACTGCTTCCGACACCGGGCATAGACACCACCGCAATCCCGACATGCTCTAGCATATTTCTAATTTCCACCGCATCTTCGCCGCCTTTCAAATGCCCCCTCGAAAGCCCCAGCACGTTCACGGTGAGATTCTTTTTTTCTCTCGGTTCCATTTCCTGCTCTACCCGAAGGGAGGCCGCCGAAAAGCCGGCTTCATAGCTGCCTTTGAGACCGCCGCTGTCCATGGCATAGACTGGCCAGGGAAGACCCAGCTGATCCGCGATGCCCTGGGTGTCGTCGCCCACCAGGCTGACGCTACAATTGCTCTCGATGAAAACACGCTCAGGCTTCGCATAGGCTTTGATATAGTCGAAGCCGGCTTTCAGATCCTTTTCCGTACCGTAGACCAAAGAATTCGGCCCCGGCTGGGTGCAGAAAAATCGTTCGCTGGCCATGGGATTCTCATTGTCTACATATTTCATGGCGTAGAAATAGCACCACAGTGGCCCATTGATCAGCGTAAAGCTCCCTGGTATGGAATCGAAAAACGCCGCCGAACCGGTCAAAGCGCAGGTGCTGCCGTGGTGGCACGCTGCTTCCCACTCACACTGTGACATAGGCCACGCCTCCTTTATTTCCATAACGACAAAGCAACCGATACACTGCGCGAAGCTGGGCGATTTCCCCTTCCGTCCCGGTCAAAGGCACCATGGGGATGAAAAGCTGCTTCGTTTTCGTATTGAAGACTTCATTGGTGGTGAGAAATACATCGGCCTCGTCGATATACTTCTGCCCTTCTTCTGCTTCATAGACCGGCACATCGCCAAAGGACGCCACCCGCTCTTTGAGCACTTTCTTTTCCTCATCGGTGAGATTTTTGAAAAGCACCACGCCGGATATATCCATGGAGAGACGGGAAATCGAAGCCAGCGTCTCCGCCGGATTGTACCAGCGTGGGCCGCGCCCTACGCCGATGATAGCTTTCTTCCCCTTCGTCACCGGCAGGAAATCTGCCACTGCTGCGGCGATCCGCGCTTCTTCCTCTGCGATGATGGCCTCACCCTTCTCCTTCTCCCCCAGCTTCTCCGCCAGGGCGCGGATCCAGGCCTCCGTATTTTCCCAGCCCACAGGATACACAGCCCCTAGCGTGGGTACGCCGAAATCATTTTCCAGTTTTTCCGCCACTGCCATCATGCCGCCGGGCTGCCCTGCGGTGCCCAGAAGCACAGAGAGGGCCGCGGAGGGAATCGATTTCCACTCCTCGAATGGTACGAAACCGGGAAATTGATATTTCGCCGTGAGACCGAAGCGGGCAAGCAGCCGCTTCACTTCTCGCACATACTGCCCTTCCGGCCCCATCTGGTCGCCCAAAAGGACTACGGTGCCCGGCACTTTTTCCTGTTTCTCAAAGAAATGGGAAATCAAAACATCCACAGTCTGATAGTAGCCTTCGGAGTATTCACCGCCCAAAAAGCCTGCAAAGGGCATGGCGATGATGGGGATGCCGTACTCCTCTTCCGCCAGCGCCGCCTCTTCTTCCACATCATCGCCGATGACTCCGGCCACACAGGAAGTGACGATGAAAAGGCAAGCGGGATGGTAGGTTTCCATCACATAGGAAATACAAGCGTGGAGCCGGCCGATACCGCCGAAGATACCATCCTTTTCGCGAAGATTCGAAGAAACCAGGGGAATCCCCGCCATGGACTCTTTGCCACCATCAGCCACCACGCGGAAGCCCGAGCCCATATCCATGGTTTGCGCCACGTGAGCGCAGCCCAAAGGACTATGAAAAATCACCACGCAGCCCTTGGAAAAAGCAAGCGCCCGATAGACGCCCACCATGGGACAGCTGGAGGACTTCGCTTTATTCAGAAGCCATTTCGTTTTCAGTGCCATAGGTACCTGCCAATTTCTCCAGCTCCTCGAAAGTCATGGGAGTCGGGATCGATAATTCCGTATTGTTCCAGATGGTTTCTGCCAGGTCCTTGTACACCTTCGCCTGGGCCGAATCCGGCGCATACTGGAGCACCGTCTGCTTGTGATTTTCTGCGATATTCACGATCTTGTCCCGCGGGATGAAAGCCACCAAGCGGGTATGGAGCTTCTTGCAGAACTCCGTCAAAAGCTCCTTTTCCCCGGGCACATTGCGGCTATTTCCAATGATCCCCGCCAGGCGCACCTCACCGCGCACCGCGAAGCGACGGATGCCCTTGGCGATATTATTGGCTGCATAGAGCGACATGAGCTCGCCGGAGGAAACGATGTAGATTTCATTGGCGTAGCCCTCGCGGATAGGCATGGCAAAGCCGCCGCACACCACGTCGCCTAGCACATCGTAGAGCGTCAAGTCCACCTCGGGCACGGCTTTCAGTTTATCCAAAAGCTGCAAGGCCACGATGATGCCGCGGCCCGCGCAGCCCACCCCCGGCTCGGGCCCTCCCGCCTCGACGCAAGTGATGCCGCCAAATCCGGTGTGCACGATGTCTTCGGCGCGGATGTCCTCCATCTCGCTCTGCCGCACTTTATCAAGCACCGTTTCCTTGCAGATGTGGCCCAGCAAAAGCCGCGTGGAATCATTCTTCGGGTCGCAGCCGATCTGGCACACCCGCTTTCCCATCAAAGCAAGCGCCGCCGATACATTGGAGGAGGTAGTGGATTTCCCGATGCCCCCTTTTCCATAAAAAGCAATTTTCTTCATGCCTATC
>CAVEMF010000016.1:0-9302 GCA_963616715.1 Ruminococcus bromii
GCTAGAGGCAACATCGACATGTTCGCGCTGCCCCAAGCAGCACCAGCCCGTTATTTGTCTGCCTTACGAATAAGTAAGCAACCTACCACAAGAGCGATGAAGTTTGGCATCCACACGGCTAGGAATGGCGGGAGCATGTGGCCTTTGCCCAGGGCTTCAAGGAAGGTCATGATGGCGTAGTAGAGGAAAATGATGACTACGGAAAGCCCAAAACCGATGGACGAGGAGGAGCGCTGCTTCTGCACACCCAAGGGGGCGCCTACGATGGCGAAGACGAAGCTAGCCATAGGAAGAGAGAAGCGGCGATAGATTTCCATGAGGACGCCAGTGGCATCGGCGTGGGCCGCCATGTACGCTTTCTGTGTAAGGATGAGTTCGCGGATGGTCATTTCATCCAGCTTTTTATTGGAGTTCGGGATTTCCGACGGAGCCATGGCGTAAGGGATGTCCTGTCTCTCGAAACGCATCATCCGTTCCACGCCGGCCTCGGCCAAATCGTAAATGGTGCCATCGGTCATAGTCCATACGCCATCGTTCCACACGGCCTTCGGCGCATTTTCTACGTGAATAACTTTTTCATTTTCAAATTCCTGGACCGTGATATTTTCCAATACCTTCGTATTGGGATCATAGCGGCGGGCATAGAGGAGGTGGGTAATTTTCCCATTCTGCACATCGCGGATGACCACGTGGTCTGTGACGCCGGGATTCATATTTTTCTTGATTTCCGTATTGACTACGTACTGGTATTCCCGGTTGGTCCAGGGCACTACGTATTCATTGAAGGCCACGGCGCAGATGCTGATGAGGAGCGACACCGCGAAGACGGGAAGCGCCAAGCGGAAGAAACTCTGGCCGGAGGTGCGCATGACGATGAGCTCGCTGGCGCCGGAGAGACGAGAGAAGCACATGAGGGAACCCAAGAGGACAGCCATGGGAAATGTGTACACCACGATGCGTGGCAGGGCCAGGATGAAAATCTTCACTGCCGACACGGAAGAGGCGCCGTACTCGGACACGTAGCTTGCGATTTTAAGAAGCGTATCAGCGCCGAGGAAGATAGCTGTGAAGGCTGCCACGCCAAATAAAAAGGGAGCTAAAAATTCTTTTAATACATATTTATCCAAAATCCTCATCAGAATTTTCCTCCCGTTTTGTCTGTTATCATAAGCTGAAATTTTCTCCCAAGTAGAATTTTCTCGCCACCGGATTGACAGCGATTTCGTTGGCCGTCCCGGAGAGAAGGATCTGGCCGTCCGATAGGATGTAAGCTTTGTCCACGATGCGCAGGGTCTCGCGCACATTGTGATCGGTGATCAGGATGCCAATGCCCCGAGTCTTGAGGTGCATCACCACGCTCTGGATATCTTCTACCGCGAGCGGGTCGACGCCGGCGAAGGGTTCATCCAAAAGAATGAAAGCCGGGTCAAGAGTCAAAGAGCGGGCGATTTCCACACGGCGCCGTTCGCCGCCGGAGAGGGCGTCGCCTCTGGTATCTTTCACGTGGGAAATATGGAATTCCTCCAGAAGGGATTCCGCTTTCGCCACTTTTTCTTCCGTCGTGAGGTCTGTTCTGGTTTCCAAAAGGGACATCAGATTATCCCACACGGTCATCTTGCGGAAAATGGAAGCTTCCTGCGGCAGGTAGCCGATGCCGAATTGGTGGCGCTTATGGATCGGCATGCCCACCAGGGACTGGCCATTCACTGTCACGTCTCCCTGATCCGGCTGGATGATGCCGACGATCATGTAGAAGGTGGTAGTCTTGCCGGCGCCGTTAGGCCCCAAGAGCCCCACGATGGAGCCCTGCTCCACCTCCACATTTACATGATCCACCACAGTACGAGAGCCGTAGCCTTTGATCAAATCATGGGTTTCTATCTTCATTTGCTGTCCTTAGTTTCTAATGGCGCGCCGGCATATTCCGGGCGACCGGCGATGGGCGTCGCTGCTGTCACCGGAGCCACCGGTGCTGCTTCCCCTTCGCTGTCTTGGCTCTTCTCTTCGGTCTTGGCAGTCATGGACTCTGTATTGGTGATGACGATGGTGCTGCGGCCGGTGGTCTCTACCACTTTGTCTGCATCACGGAGCACCAGCTCGGGACCATTGAAGGTATTGCCATTCTGGTTCACCCAAGCGTTGCCGGAGAGCACCAGCTTGCCATCGGTGCCCTTCTCGCCGGTGCGGGTGTACACTGCCTGGTCGCCATAGCCGGTGGCATTGCTGGCCTGACGGGTGAGGTTCACGCCGCCGGTGGCTACGATCTTCACTTGCTTCATATTTCCTTCGATGTGGGGCGCAGAGAGGCTGCCGTCCGGTGTTTCCAGATAGCCATTGCCTTCGATCTTACCGAAGCCGGTATTGGCATTGTACATCACATCATCACCTTTGAGGATGCGATTCTCCGCGGTGTCCTGGAAATACACGCCGCCCACGCCGCGGGCAGTGCGGTCCGCATAGAGATACATTTTCTCTGCGGTCAAGGTGGCGCTTTCTTTTTCGTATTTCACCCCGCCGGCCAAGAATGCGCTTTTATCTTCGAAATGGTATTCCCCATTGTCGCCGGTGATGGTAGCGCCCTGGTTGGCATGAATGACTACATGGCCTTTGGCGGTCACGACCTTAGTCTTACCGTCGTAGGTCAGTTCATCGGCGGTGATATCGTCTGCCATAGCGGTGGCAGTCGAGCTTACGAGCAGCGCTGCTGCGAGCAATGCTTTATACAAAGTTCTCACTTGGTTTCCTCCTTATCAGCCAATTTAGCATGGCCCTTGGCTACCAGCTTTTCAAGCACCCGGTCTCCGGTGAAGCTATCCGCCGAGAGTACGCGGCCGTCTTTTTCAGCCGTAAAGAATTTATCACTGGAAAGTATTTCCTTATTTCCATCGTAGGTCAGATTTTCTGCATGAAGAATCATGCCATCACTGGTATGTCCTTCCACGTGACCTTCGACATAAATCTTTTGCTCTTTCCGATCATACCAGCCGGAATCAGCTTTGAGATAGAGCTCCTGATCGTCTTTCTTGAAATAGCCATCGATATCCTTCATGTCCGCATGGTTCTTGTCGCGGGTCATAGCTACATAGCCGGCCTTGAGGCGCCACACGGCATTGCCGTCTTTATCCTCTTTCATTTCGATGTTATTAAATTCCATCGCCGGTCCCTGCGAACTGGCCTGGCCTACATTTCCGTGGTTATCCTTGAACAAGAAGAATATGCCGATAGCCACCAGAAGGACCGCGCCTAGAATGAGGATGAGTTTTTTGTTGCTGTTCACAGCTTTCCTCCTTTGGTTTCATTCCAATTTTCATCCATACCGGAAGCAAAGGCTTTCTTTTCTTCCTCGGAAAATTCCATAAACATTTTTATTTTTCCCGGCCTTGTCCAGAAGAGATGCTGGAACCAAAGCCAGTCCGCCGGATGGGCTTTGATGAAATCCTCCATGGCCGTCGCCATCTTCTGAGCATTCACCAAGGTATCCCGCCTTTCATCTCCGGTGTCTTCGTAGTAGAAATGCTTTCCTACGCAGATGGTGTGCCCCTTGCCGCCTTCGTTTCTCACAATGAAAATCGGAAGGATGGGCGCTTTGAATTTCTTGGAAAATACCACCGGCCCTTGCGGGAAGGAGAAGACTCGATTCATGAAGAGCACCGGCACGCCGGTCTGGTCCCCATCTTTATCAGAAAGGAATCCCAAGATATGATTCTTCTTCATGGACCGGGCGGCTGCAATCATTTCATAGCCGCCGGTACCGGTGAGGAAAATATGTTGTCCTGCCCGGGCGCGGTAATCATTGATAATGCGCATCAAAGCGTCGCTATCCTGTTTCTTCCCGATGGCCGATGTGTCGTAGCCGTGAAGCGCAAGCCCGGCGCCGAGCCACTCCCAATTTCCCATGTGGGCCGTGAGACCTACGATGCCTTTCCCTTCGGCGTAAGCCGCCTCCAGGTACTCGGGATGGTCAATCTTCACATAGTCATTGATGCGGTCCTTCTCTTCACAAAGCCTTGGCATATACATCATTTCCAAGGCGGACATGCCGATATGCTCATAGACCCGATGGAGAAGCTTATCTGCCTCGCCGCGGGACAGGCCCATGCCCATCATGATCTGCTCTATGCCACGATTTCTCTGTTTGGTGATGCGCTGCATGATGCAAGGCCCCAGAAAACGGCCAATGGAAAGGATACGGTCATAGGACATGGCGCAGAGCAGACGGCTGACGCCTTTTAGTATCCCATATTGTATATCAAATGACATGGCGGATGTTCTCCCCATTGTTAAACTACTGAATCAAATCCTCCTGATCGATTTCTTGGAAAGAGTACACCGCCTCGTCCCATCGATCCTGAGATTTCAAAATGTGCTCGATAAATTCGCGGGCAGCTCCTTCGCCGCCTCTCTTATGAGAAATGAAATCGCAGGCCGATTTATTTTCGTCGCAGCTGTCAAAGGGACAACCGGAGCTTCCCACCTTGGTCAGAAGGGGAAGGTCATTCAAGTCGTCACCCATGTAGGCCGCCTCGTCCCATTTCATTTCGTATTTCTTTAAAAGTCCGTCCATGGCTTCGACTTTATTTTTGATGCCCATGAGAACGAAATCGCAGTGCAGCTCCCTCGCCCGGGTTTCCACAATCTTCGAGGTCCTGCCGGTGATGAAGCCCACCTTGTAGCCCATGCGGTGAGCCAAGGAAATAGCCAGGCCGTCGTGGGCATTGAATAATTTATAAGCCTCGCCGTCGGGGCCCATGATGAGCATCCCATTGGTCAATGTGCCATCCACATCGAAGGCCATCAGTTTGATTTTAACATCTCCCCACATCACATGACCCCCTGTCTCAAAAGATCGGTGATGTGTACGATGCCCACGGCTTTACCGTCCGCATCCGCCACCGGAAGTACCGTGATAGGATGTGGCTGGTGCTTCTCCATGGCATGGAGCGCTTCGGCCGCCAGCTTCTCCTGGCTAATCACCATAGGCGCCACCGTCATCACCGCTTCCACCGGAAGCGAAAGGAAATCCACGCCTCGCTCGAGACCTCGGCGCACATCGCCATCGGTCATGAGCCCTTCCAGGTGGCCTTCCTCGTCAACCACCGACACGGCCCCAAGGCCCTTGTCAGTCATCACGAAAAGCGCATCTTTCACGGATGCATTTCTGGAAATCAGCGGATTGTCCTCGCCCTTGTGCATCACCATCTCCACCGTCAAGAGGAGACGCTTACCCAAGGAACCACCGGGATGGAAGACCGCGAAATTATCTGCCGTGAAATGGTGGCGCTCCATCAAGGAAACAGCCAGTGCATCGCCCAAAGCCAGCGCCGCGGTGGTGGAGCTCGTAGGCGCCAGACCCAGACTGTCCGCTTCCTTCTCTACGCCGGCGTCCAGGACAGCGTCCGCGTTTCTGGCAAGAGTCGAATGAGTCTTCCCCACGACCGCAATGAGCTTAGCGCCGATGCGTTTCAAAGACGGAAGGATGTTTAAGACCTCGCCGGTCTCGCCGCTATTGGAGTATGCAATCACTACATCGTCAGCAGTCACCATACCCAGGTCTCCATGGATCCCTTCGGCAGGATGAAGGAAGAACGCCGGCGTGCCGGTGCTGGCCATAGTGGCCGCCACCTTCTTCGCAATGTGCCCGGACTTACCCATGCCCGTCAAGACCACGCGGCCCTTGGCGCTTTCGATGAGGCAAACCGCTTTTTCAAATTCGCCATCCAAATGATCTACAAGAGAAAGTACAGCGGCCGCTTCGTCACGAAGCACCCGGGAAGCTGTTTCAATCACTGACATAGTGCCTCCTATCGGCGTATCACCACTTGGGAAAAAGATTCATGCTTTATTATACAATATTTTCGGGTATCTGGGATAAATTATTGAGGTTTAGTGATCAGTGATTAGCGGTTAGTAATCAGGGCGCATTTAGCTGCTTCCTCACATGGCACACTACTGTTTACTGATTACTAGATACTAAATCGATAGCAATATTCATCGAGGGCGCCCCCCTGATCACTAGTCACTAATTACTGACCACTAAACCACTATCGTTATTTCCCCAATCCCTTCTCCTTATCCTTCTTCACGATTTCATTGATCGCGATGAGGTCCTTCAGGAGGTCTTCCAAGGAGGAGAGGTAGAGCATATTGGTGGAGTCCGAGAGGCCTTCCGGCGGGTTGTCGTGGACTTCCATGAAGAAGCCGTCTACACCGGAAGCGGCAGCGGATCTGGCGAGGTAGGGAATGAATTCTCTCTGACCGCCGGTGCTCTCGCCCATGCCGCCAGGGAGCTGTACGCTGTGGGTGGCATCAAAGATCACCGGGTAGCCGAATTGACGCATGATGGGGAAGGAGCGCATATCTACGCACAGATTGTGATAGCCAAAGGAAACGCCTCTTTCTGTGAGCGCGAGATTTGGATTTCCTGCTTCTTCCATCTTGCCCACTACATTCTTCATATCTTCCGGCGCCATGAACTGGCCCTTCTTCACATTGACCGGCTTGCCGGTCTTGGCTGCGCCGTACACCAGATCGGTCTGGCGGCACAGGAAGGCGGGGATCTGCAGCATGTCCAGCACCTGAGAAGCCGGAGCCAGCTGGGTCACGTCATGGACATCGGAGAGCACAGGGACCTGCAATTCCTTTTTGATGTCTGCCAGGATTTCCAATCCCTTCTCGAGGCCCGGGCCGCGGAAGGAATTGTAAGAGGAACGGTTCGCCTTGTCATAAGACGCTTTGAAAATATACTGCACGCCCAAGCGTTCGCAGATTTTTTTGATTTCACGGCCGATCATCAACGTGCGGTCATAGCCTTCAATGACGCAAGGGCCGGCAATGAGAAACAGTTTGCTTCCATCGATGGTCAAGTTTCCTACCTGTATGGTTTTCATAGGGGACTCCTTTTGTTTATTCGTTTTTACATAGAGGTTTTGTGATCAGTGATCAGTGATTAGTAATCAGGCGCGATTAACATAAGCGCACATAGCGGCATTCCCTCTATGTGCAGGGTAAGTCATGCACGTCCTAATCACTGATCACTAATCACTGACTACTAATCTGCCAGCGATGCAAAATATTCATTCGCCTTTTTCAGATCTTCTTCCGTATCGATGCCGATGTCCTGGGTGTCTACGAGGATCACGCCGATCTTGTAGCCCATTTCGAGAGCGCGGAGCTGCTCCAAAGATTCTGTCTTTTCCAGCGGCGTCTGGGCCATTTTCGCATAGGCCAGGAGGAAATCTCTGCGGTACGCGTAGATGCCTACGTGCTTCAAGGCCGGCACTTCGAAATCGTGACGGGGATAGGGAATGAGGGAGCGGGAGAAATAGAGGGCTTCGCCTTTCTGGCTCACGACCACTTTCACAGAGGAAGGATCATTGTATTCATCCTCATGAAGCGGCGTGGCAACGGTGGCCATGTCCAGCTCCGGATGGTCGATGAGGTCCTGAGCCAAGCGGTCGATCACATCGGGATCAATCAGCGGCTCATCCCCCTGCACGTTCACGATGATGTCGTAATCACTTTCCTTAGCCGCCACTTCCGCCAGGCGGTCAGTACCGGTGGGATGGGACGCGGAGGTCATGACCACGCGGCCGCCGAAGGATTGTACTTCTTTTTCAATGTCTTCATGGTCCGTGGCTACGATGACAGTGTCAGGGATTTTTGCCTGCACTGCTCTTTCATAGACCCGGCGAACCAAAGTCTTGCCCGCAATCAGCCGCAAGGGCTTGCCGGGCAAGCGGGTGGATGCATAACGAGATGGGATGATACATGCTGTTTTCATTTTTGTTCCTCGGTGATAACGATAGGGGGTTAGTAATTAGTGATCAGGGGTCAGTGATCAGGACGTAAGTTATTGCTGACTTGCATATCAGTTTGGTGATCACTAGTTTCTAATTTTTAAACTGAGAGTGGTAATCTCTCTAACCTGAGCATAGCCCCTAGGCACGCCCTGATCACTAATCACTGATCACTAAATAACAACCAGTTCCCCCGCCCCTTCCCGGATGGTCATTTCTATTTCCAATACCGCGAAGGGGATTTCGGATTTGGTGATGCTATTGAGATTCATCATCTTCACCGCGTCTTTCTCGGTCATGACGATGAGTTCAGCGCCTTTGGCTTTGGCTTCGGAGATGGCGTTTCGCACATCTTCTTCTGTGTACGCGTGATGGTCGGGGAAGGCCATATCGCCCAAGGGCCGAAGGCCGGCTTCTTTGGCAGTCTCGCGGAAGGCCGCCGGATTTCCAATGCCTGAGAGAAGAAATACTTTTTTCATTTTGACATCCAGCAAAGGGCCTTCATGGATGGATTTCTTCCATTTCTCATAGAGCACCACTTTGGCGGGGCTGTGGGAGGACTCTAAAATCGGAATCCCCGGCGCAAGCTCACGCAATTTTTCTTTGATTTCTTCTTTATCGGTATGATGCACCTGGTCGCTCTTGGTGAGGATGAAGAGCGAGGCGCGCTTCAAGGCCGAGAGTGGTTCGCGGAGGAGACCTCTTGGCAGCGCGTGACCATAGCCGAAAGGATTGGTGCAATCGATGAGGATGATATCCTTTTCTCTTTTGAGCTTCCAGTATTGGAAACCATCGTCTAAGAGCAACATGTCTGCGCCAAGGGCAATGGCTTTCTTCGCAGAAGAGAGGCGATCCTTTCCTACGAAAATAGGAACGCCGGGAAGCTTTAAGGCCATCATGTAGGGTTCATCACCGGCCATTTTCTGAGACACTTGGATGGCTGTCCCATCGCTCACCATGCCGCCTTCTTGCTCGAGGCCGCTGCGATAGCCGCGAGAGAGGATGGCCGGCTTCTTTCCTGCCGCCAAAAGGAGCTGGGACAGGAGAATGATGCAAGGAGTCTTGCCGGTACCGCCGGCAGTCACATTGCCTACGCTCACCACCGGCACGGAGACGGAGACCGCCTCGGCCATGCCTTTCTTTCTTTTCTTTTCCGCTTGAGAGAGATAGATGGATTCCAATTTTTCCAAAAGGCTAAGCACCAAGCGGTCCATGCCTTTGGGCGATTCCTCTTTCATCAGGCTGGTCACATAGGACTCAAGACTCATCAGTGCCTCCCAGCTTTACGCCATATTCAGAAACCAATTTCGCAAAGGCGTCGATATTTCTTTCGGTAGCGCCCTGATTTTCATGCACCACTTCGAGAGCAGCTTCGCCCATTTTCTTCATGGTTTCCGGATGGTCCAAAAGATTCATCAGTTCACTGGCGAAATCCGATTCATTCGGCGTCATGACGCACACGCCGCGGTCGGTCAAAAGCTCAAAGATTTCCTGGAAGTTGAACAT
>CAVEMF010000016.1:9543-11424 GCA_963616715.1 Ruminococcus bromii
GCGCGGGTAATCTCGCGAACTGCCAGGAGCAGGCGAGCGTTTGGATATTTCTTCAAAATCTTGCCGAAGGTGCGGACTACGATCTCCTCTTCCCCATTGTGGGTGGAGCCGGCCACGATGATGGGGCCTTTGCCGTCGAAGCGGAATTCTTTGCGAAGCGCCTGGCGCTCCTCTTCCGACACCTCGGCATAGGTCTGGTCATACTTCGTATTTCCGGTGATGGTGCAACGAGCCGGATCGGCGCCCATGGCGATGATGCGCTCCATGTCCACCTTGGACTGCATGCAGAATTTACGGATCTGGAGCAGCATGCGGGTGGTGAAGCGCTTAATGAGCGAATAGCGACGCATGGAGCGGCGACTGATGCGGCCATTCATCATCATGACGGGAATCTTCTTGCGCCATGCCAGGCGAAGGAAATTCGGCCAAAGCTCTGTCTCGATCAAGATGATCGCCTTCGGATTCACGATATCCACGATGCGTTCGGTGATGACCGGCAAATCGAAAGGGAAGAAAATATGGCCATCCGCTTCGGGGATGATGCGCTGGGCCATGCGGTGCCCTGTGGCAGTGACTACAGAGACTACCACCATTTCCTGGGGATACTTTTTCTTCAGCTCCCGCACGATAGGGCTCGCCGCTACCACCTCGCCCACCGAGGCGGCATGCACCCAGATGGCATTGTGGTAAGCGATCTGCTGCAGCGTCGGCGTCGGCATGATGCCGGCACTCTGCTTCAAGCGGTCGTAGAAGCCTTCTTCAAACACAAGGCGGTAAATCAAAATCGGTATCTGTAGTATCCAGTAGGCTACCAGACATATGTTGTAAATCCAGTACAAATTGGTTCTCCTTTTTGTTAGAGGGGATAAGGGCTATCGGTTTAGGGGTCAGTGATTAGTGATTAGTGATCAGTGGACGAAACTCGTTTAACGCCCTTCTCGTGATTTCGGTTTACGAAAATGTGGGAAACAGTCAAGTGCGCCCGAATCACTGATCACTGATCACTAATTACTAAACCTCCACCGTCATCTACGCTTCCTCCGCCTTCTGCGCGGACATGGTGTAGAGCTCGTAGTAGAGGCCGCCTTTGGCCATGAGTTCGTCATGGGTGCCTTTTTCGGCGATGACGCCGTGGTTCAGGACGAGGATCACGTCGGCATTCTTAATGGTCGAGAGACGGTGAGCGATGACGAAGGAGGTACGGCCCACCATGAGTTTATCGAGCGCGTCCTGTACGATCTTTTCGCTTTCGGTATCAAGCGCCGAGGTGGCTTCGTCAAGGATCAAAATCTTCGGGTCTTTCAGGATAGCACGGGCGATGGCGATACGCTGGCGCTGGCCGCCGGAGAGCACAAGGCCGCGGTCGCCGACTTTGGTATCGATGCCGTGAGGCAGTTCTTTGATGAATTTCTCTGCGTTCGCTGCGCGGATAGCGGCCCACACTTCTTCGTCAGTGGCATCCAAGCGGCCGTAGAGTACATTTTCTTTGATGGTGGTATTGAAGAGGAGCGTATCCTGTGGCACCATGCCGATGTTGTCACGAAGGGAGCCTACGGTGACATCGCGGATGTCTTTGCCGTCGATGAAAATCGCACCACCGGTGACATCATAGAAACGGGGCAAGAGGTTTGCAATGGTGGTCTTGCCGGCGCCGGAGGGGCCTACCACAGCGATGGTCTGGCCGGGCTGGGCTACGAAATCCAAATCCGTGAGCACCGGATTTTCCGGTTCATAGGAGAAGGCCACATGGCATACTTCCACTTTGCCGGCTTTCACGTGGAGAGGCTGAGCCTTTTCATTGTCCTGCACTTCCGGCTCTTCGTCGAGAATCGCAAAGACGCGGTCAGCAGCAGCCAAAGATTTCTGGATGTTGCCGAAGCC
>CAVEMF010000016.1:12349-14667 GCA_963616715.1 Ruminococcus bromii
AGGGGTTTAGTAATTAGTAGTCAGTGGTCAGTGATCAGGGCGCGTTGGGCGGCTACCTCACTACCGTTCTCCGTTTACCGTATAACCGTTCACCGCACCATCTCCCGCTACAGGCCAAAAGCCGGTAAACGGTTACACGGTATGCGGTAAACGGATGTGAGACAGTAGGCATCACCCGCCCTTCGGGCACCCTCTTCAGAGAAGATGGCATGCAGCGGGAACCTTGACCCCTGCCCCATGAACCTTGAACCTTTTTTACTTCTCCCCTGTCTGTATAATCAATTCTGCCACGCGGCGGACGGCGCCGCCGCCTCCTAGAGCCTGCCGGACTTCTTTAATGGCTTCCACATTTTTTTCTCTCTCCGCGGGATCGGTGATCCAGGGGACGACGATAGAGGAAATATTGTCCGCGGTCACCTTGTCTTGCAATAGTTCCGGCGTCACTTCCTTATCCAAGAGAAGATTGGGAAGGCCGGCGTATTTCACATGCACCAGGAGCTTCGCCAGCTGCCAGGTGATGGGCGAGAGGCGATAGACCAGGACCGTGGGCAGCTCCATGAGCGCGGTCTCCAATGTCGCGGTGCCGGAGGAGGCCACGCAGGCGTCGCAGATCTGCATCAGGTCGTATTGCTTGCCCTCGGTGATTTCGATGGGAAGCTTTGTATTTCCAATGATGGATTTCAAAAAGTCCAAGGGAATGGTAGACGCCCTAGGGATGAAGAATTGGCAGTCCGTTTCCGCCGCCATTTTCTCTGCCCCTTGGAGCATCACAGGGAGCAGCCCCTGCACTTCGTTCTTGCGGCTCCCCGGCATGAGAAGGATGCGTTTCTTATTTCTATCGCCGTGGAAATAGTCCATGGCTTCGTCGAAACTCATGGATGGCTTCACGGTGTCCGCCAGGGGATGGCCCACGAAATTCACATTCGCCCCGGCCTTGCGGTAGGCATCGGCTTCGAAAGGAAATATGGACGCCACCGCCTTGACGTCGCGGACGATGTTCTTCGCCCGGCCTTTGTTCCAGGCCCAAATGGTGGGCGCGATGTAGTAGACCACCGGGATGCCCAGCTCTTTGGCCATGTGGGCGATTTTCATATTGAATCCCGGATAGTCGATGCACACCAGGACATCCGGCTTTTCCTTTAGCATCGCTTCCTTCAAAAGATCGCGAAGCTTGAAGAAGAGCGGCAGGTGCTTTAAGACTTCCACCACGCCGATGATGCCCAGATTTTCTATATCGTAAATGATTCGGACACCGCTTTTGCGCATGTCCTCACCGCCCATGCCGAAAATTTCTATTTCCGGATGGAGCTTCTTAATTTCTGCTGCCACGGCACCGCCGTGCATATCCCCCGACGCTTCGCCGGCAGACATCATAATTTTCATAGGATTTCCTCTGTGTTATTTGCCTTCCACTGCCAGGATGACGATGCCCTTCTTATTCGCCTCGGCCAAGACCTTTTCTTTTTCTGCAAATAAAGTATGGTAGGCCTCGATGGCCAGCACCTTGCAGCCGCTTTCTTCCATGGAGTGCAGCGTGGTGAGGCCCACCGCCGGCATGTCGAAGCGATTGTCCTGCTGGGGTTTTGCGGTCTTCACTACCACCGCGCCGCCGCGAGCGAGAGCGCCGCCGCGCTTGATGCAGGCGTCAGTGCCTTCGATGGCTTCCACCGCCATGACAGCCTGGCCCTTCACCACCACCGTCTGGCCCAGATCAATGGCGCCGATGGCTTTGGCTGTTTCAAAACCAAAAATCACGTCCGCCATTTCCTCTTCCGTGGGCTTCTTCTTGGTGAAGACCTGCGGCCCCGGCATGAGAGGCTTTAAGTATTTCGTCTGATCCAAGACAGCGATCCCATCCTTCGCCAGCTCTTCTACGATAGCCAGCGTGATGGTGTCGTCTTTGAAATTCATTTTGCGAAGCTTATTCAAAAGCTTCAGCGCCCGGAGATCCGGGAGCGTGTGAGACTTGTAAAGCCACTCCTTGGTGACCTTACCGATCATGGTCACTTCCTTGACTTCTTCTTTCACCAAAGTCTTGATGACCTTGTCTAATTTAAAGGCGCTGATGTCATAATACACATCAGCGATTTCCGAAAGCTTCGGCTCGATGCCCGGCGTGACGGCGATGCACACCACGCGATATCCCTGGGACTTCACCGCTTCGATGAACTCCACCGGAAGCGTCCCGATGCCGGCTAATAATCCAATAGTTTCCATAATGACCTCCAAGGCGTCATAGTTCATTTTATTGTACCATTTTTCGCATCGACACGCATTATGAATTTGGAAAAAAGGATAAGGGGCGACTCGCAGAAGTG
>CAVEMF010000017.1:0-14663 GCA_963616715.1 Ruminococcus bromii
TCCCTCCACCGCCCCATTCCCCAAAATCCCTTTCAGCGCTTCTTCTGCCTCTTCGGTAAAGTCTACGTAGAATTTGGGGATCATGCGGATTTCCTGGTGGGTTCTTTCCAAGTGGAGGCGCACGGGGGTGTTGCCGTGGTATTTCAAAAGCACGCGGGCCAGGGCTTCGCTGACCGCATCAGACTCGTGGCGAGGATCCACGTAGAGATGTACCTCGTCCACGGTAGGGCGGACGGAGCGTTTGAAATCGCTCAAGGGGATGATGCTATCGGCGAGGATTTTGATTTCCCTTTCATTGGACTGCAGGCGGCCGCGGATGCACACCGCTGCGTCTTCGGTGAGGTAGGGCCGCGAGGTCTCCCACACCGACGGGAAGGCGACAGTCTCGATGGAGCCTTCGTAGTCTTCAATGGTGACATAACCCATAGGCGCGCCCTTCTTCGTCACCATGCCTTTCACGCGGGTGACCGTGCCGCCGACGGTGACCATCTTGCCATCGTAGCGGGCCGCTTCGGTTTCCAACGTGTAGATGGGCGTGCAGCTCTTCATTTGTTTCTTGTAAGAGTCCAGCGGGTGGCCGCTGACATAGAAGCCCAGAAGCTTTCTTTCCCAATCAATTTTTTCTTCAGCCCGCACGTCAGGAAGGTCGGGATAGGAAATGGTGGTCACCATCTCGTCGCCACCAAAGAGCGAGAGCTGGCCGCTGGCTCGATCGTTCCTTGTGCCCTGCACTTCATTCATCACCTGCGGCAACGCGGCCAGGAGCTGGGGGCGATTGTAGCCGAAGCAATCCATGGCGCCGCACTGGATGAGACTTTCGCAAGCGCGGCTATTGAGCCCCCGGCCGTCCACGCGCTCTAAGAAATCGGACATGGACGTGAAGGGCCCGCCTTTCCTTCTGGCGGAAATGATGGACTCCACCGCATTCTCGCCGACATTCTGGATACCGGCGAGGCCGAAAAGAATTTTATTTCCACTGACCGAGAAGTGAGCGTCGGAGAGATTCACATCCGGCGCCGCGATTTCTACGCCGGCTCTTCGTGTGTCGGAAATATAGCGGCTCACTTTGTTCTTGTCGCCATTGTAGCAAGTCATCATGGCGGCCATGAATTCCGGGCGGAAGTGGGCCTTGAGGTACGCTGTCTGCCAGGCGATCCAGCCGTAGCACACGCTGTGAGATTTGTTGAAACCATAACCGGCAAAGTGGACCATCAAGTCGAATACATAATTCGCTGTCTTCTCGTCCACGCCATTTCCTACGGCGCCTTTCACGAAAGTGTCGCGATTCTTCTGTAGGATTTCCGGCTCCTTGTGCCCCATGGCGCGGCGAAGCATGTCGGACTGGCCGAGGCTAAAGCCGCCCATGACGGAGGCGATCTGCATGACCTGTTCCTGGTAGAGAATGACGCCGTAGGTTTCTTTCAAAATCGGCTCCAGCGACGGATGGGGATACTCGATGGGGATTTCCCCATGCTTTCTCTTGATGAAATCCTCTGCCATGCCGCTGCCCAAAGGTCCGGGGCGATAGAGAGCCACCATAGGGATCAGGTCCTCGAAGCGATCCGGGTGGAGCTGCACCAAAAGATTCGTAAAGCCCTGGGACTCGGACTGGAATACGCCGATGGTGTCACCGGCACAAAGCATGGCGCAGGTCTTCTCGTCTACATTGGGGATTTGGTTGATGTCGATATCGATGCCCCGGTTCGCTTTGATCATTTCCAAAGCATCGCTGATCACCGTCAGATTACGAAGGCCCAGGAGATCCATCTTGAGAAGCCCCAACTGCTCTACCTGGTCCTTTTCGTACTGGGTCTGGATGAAATTGTCTTGGGTGAGCTGGATGGGCACGTACTCATCTACCGGCTTCGAACAAATCACCACGCCGGCGGCGTGGGTACCGGAATTGCGGGAGAGCCCCTCCAAGTCCAGGCAGTGGTCGATGAGCGTGTGCACCGTGCCATCGGAGTTGTATAGATCTTTAAATTCCTTCGAGCCTTCCAATGTCTTCTTCAGCGTGACGCCGGGGCCACTGGGCACCATCTTTGCGATCTTGTCTACATCACGAAGAGGGATATTCATCACGCGACCGACATCGCGAATCACCGCCCGCGCTGCCAAGGTACCGAAGGTGATGATCTGCGCCACCTGGTCAGCGCCGTATTTCTTCGCCAGGTACTCGATCACCCGGCCGCGGCCGCGATAGCAAAGATCCGTATCGATATCGGGCATGGAGACGCGTTCCGGATTCAAGAAACGTTCAAAGAGAAGGTCGAAACGCAGCGGGTCGATTTCCGTGATATGGAGAAGATAGGCCACGATGCTCCCCGCTGCACTGCCGCGCCCCGGGCCGATGGGGATGCCATGGGTCTTGGCGTAGTGGATGAAGTCCATGACGATGAGGAAATAGTCAGAGAAGCCCATCTGATTGATGACGCCCAGCTCGTAGTCCAGTCGCTCCTGCTCCTTCCCGGTGGGATGGGGATAACGCTCGGGGATGGCCTGCTCGCAACGCTTGCGGAGATAGGACTTCGAGTCCTCTCCCGCGGGCACGTCAAAAGACGGGAGCTTGTGCTCGCCGAAAGTAAGCTTCACCTGGCATCGCTCGGCAATCTTCGCCGTATTCTCCATAGCGCCGGGGTACTCGCCCAGGATGGCCTCCATTTCCGCGCCGCTCTTGCAATAAAATTCCTCATTGGCAAAGCGGAAATGGTTCGGATCGTCCAGCGTATTTCCTGTGGAAATGCAAAGCTTGATTTCCTGGCTCCCGGCGTCTTCCTTCTTGGTGTAGTGGAAATCGTTGGTCGCCACCAGCCCCAGGCCATACGCTTTCGCCAGGGATGCCAGGACCGGCCGCACCTCCGCTTCCTCCGGGAGGCTATGGTTCTGGAGCTCCAGGAAATAATTCTCCTTACCGAAGGTGTCGATGTAAAATTCGATCACCTTCCGCGCCTCGTCCATGTCGCGATTCAAAATCGCCTGGGGGAGTTCGCCGGCCACGCAGGCGGACATGGCGATGAGGCCCTTGCTGTACTTGCGAAGCAATTCGTGATCCGCCCGGGGCTTATGGAAATAGCCTTCCGTCCATGCCTTCGAGCAGATCTTGATGAGATTCTCATAGCCCTCATTGGTTTCTGCCAAGAGAATCAGATGCCCTAGCTTCTCCTTCTCTCCCTTGGGCCGCTCGAAACGGCTGCCCCGGGTCACATAGACCTCGCAGCCCAGGATGGGCTTTATCCCCTGGGCCATACATTCTTTATAGAGATACACCGCGCCATACATGACGCCGTGGTCCGTGATGGCCAGCGCCGTCTGTCCCATGTCCTTCACATGGGACACCAGCTCCTTGATGCGGCAAGTGCCGTCGAAGAGACTGTACTCTGTATGCACATGCAGATGGACAAATGGGTCCGTGGTGGTATTCATGGGTTTCACTTTCTTTCGTTGTTGTAACATTTTTGGGGATAGTGATCAGTGATCAGTAGTCAGTGATCAGGACGTGTCAGGCGATAGCGTCACATAGCAAACTTGCTACTATCAATTTTAGTAATCAGTGATCAGTGGTCAGTGATCAGGACGTGTCAGGCGATAGCGTCACGTAGCAAGCTTGCTGCTATCGATTTAGGAATCAGTGATCAGTAGTCAGTGATCAGGACGCGTCAGGCGATAGCGTCATCTGCCCTACGGGCACCCTCTTCACGGAAGAGGGCTTTTCGCATTTGACGCAAGAGCCAAATGCGCCCTGATCACTGATCACTAATCACTGATCACTAAAACCTCTAGCCTTTATCCACGATCTCTTCTACCGCCCATTCCACTTCCTCTCTGGGAATGCGCTCTTGCTCCAGGCGCCAGCCATTTTCACTCACCAGCTGCCAGGCCATTTTTTCTGTGACCGTGAGGTTTTCGGGGATGTGATGGGTATTTCCTGTGTCTTTGATTTCCTTATCTACATAAGAAGAGAGGGTCGTGCGATCCATGAGGAAGGAGTGCACATGGCCCGGCGGGAAGAGGCTGCGAAGGTCGCTTAGAATTTGGAAACCGTCACTGTCCAGGTCCCCCCAGTAGTAAATTTCTTTCTCCGAAAGCCAAGAGGCGGCCTTCGCCATTTCCAGGACGCCGTAACCCATGCCGAAGAGGATGAGGCTATCCTCGGCTTCGGGAAAGGTGAAGCCATTCACTTTGTTCTCCGTGATGAAGATGCGGCGGTGCGGCGGACAGAAGGCGCCGATTTCATCCTGCGAGAGGAAAAGCTTCGACACACCGCAAAAGGTCATAGTCTTATCAAGACTCCTGACGCCGATGGAGGCCACAGGCACAGAGGAGACGAAAAGCTTCTCCATCAGGGATTCCGTATTCTCCGCCGGATTTTCCGGGAAGAGAGCATTCCAGAGCGTCCGCACCAGGAAGCTGTGATTTTCCAGAAATTTTGTGTCCACCCCGGGGATCGCCATTTCGCGAAGGTAGCCTTCCTTCTGCTCCTGCGTTTTCATGAAATCCCCGATGGCCATGCACTTGGGATAGAAACCTTCCTCATGGATGCGCAGGAAATACTTGATACACCAGTCCCGAAGCTCCGGCAATTTGTTTTCTATGTCTCTTAGAGTTTCCAGAAATTCTTTTTTCTTTGATTTCAGCGAAAGATAGGCGAATACATCCTCCGGTGTCTCGAAGGTCACGCGATAGCAGAGGGACTGCCGGCCAAAGCCGACAGTCGTCTTCTTTCTCTCCTCTACCTTCCAGAGCGGATGGCCATCCGTATCCTTCGGCGGTTTCTTCCAGAAATCATTCCAAGAAAGCATGGCCGCCCAGGTGTCCGTGAGCCCGTCAGGCAGTTTCAAAGACACCCGAAGGTACGGCGCTTCCCCGGGGCTCACCAGCGCCTCGTAGAGCTTGCCGCTTCCCTCCAAGCGCTCCAATTTCTTACGAAGCGATGCTTCAAATTCGCTTTTCTTCATGGCTGCGGAATTCCTTCCTGTACTCGCCGATGGTCATGTTCCGAAGCTCCGACTGCCGCTTATCATTCTGACTCACGAAGCCCAGGTGGGAAATAAATGGCTCGATGGTGGGGATCTTGGCAAGCGGCGTCACCACTAGGAGCTGCAGTCCCATCTTACGGAAGAGCTCCAAGCCAAACCGCGCCGACTCATCAGAGCTCTTGAGGAACGCCTCATCGATGGCGGTGAAGCGGAACGTGGGCAGGCGCCGACTTCCTACGATGCCAAAGCTGTAAACGAAGCTGGCCGCCAAAATGGTGTAGGCCAATTTTTCCTTCTGCCCGCCGGACTTGCCCGACGAGTCAGTGTAGTGCTCGAATTCCTCGCCGCGGCTGCCGTCGCTTTGGCGGATGCGCTCGGACACAGCGAAAGTATACCAGTTGCGCACGTCAGTGACCATGGCAGTCCAGCGGCGATCCTCCTCCGCGTGCCCCACCCGGCCGCCGCTGAAGCGGTCGAGGATCTTTTCGATTTCCAAAAACTTTTCTTCATTATAGGTATCGTCGCTGCCGGAGAGGGAGCTGTCGGTGGCAGCCTTTAGCTGCTGGCGGAAATGCTTGATTTCATTGTTCAAAGACTCCACGCACTCGATTTCGATATAGTGGCCCTTGTTGTAGTCGATGTCATAGAGGGAGCGGTTGATTTCCACGATGCGCTCTTTGATGATGTCCCGATTGCCCAAAAGCTTGGACTGGAAAATCGCCATGTCCTGGATCGTATTCTCCCGGAGCCGCTTCTTGAATTTCGGTAAAAGCTTGGGCAGGTCATCCTCGTGGATGCGGCGATAGAGCTCTTTGTATTCGTTCCGGTTCGCCGGGTTCAGCTCGTTGGTGAGGTTCGGGTCGCTTTCATTGTGCACCGTGAGGTACTGCATATATTTCGACATGCCGGAGGTCATGATACTGCCATTCTTTTCCTTCTCGGCGGCGTTGGCGGCTCTTTCCTTTTCAAACCAACGGGTATACATGCCCTGTTTTTCGCCCATGGATTTCAAAGTGAAATAGCCTTTCCCGATGATTTGCTCTCTGTGGTCGTCCAAGAGGGCAAAGGCTTCTTTACGGATGAAATCGGACGCCGCAGCCAATACCTTTTCGTCGGCCTGCTTCTTATCCTCGTAGAATTTGATTTCTCTTTCGATGGTGCCAAGCTCGGTGCGGCAGGTATTCGAAGCGGCCAAGGTTTCCTTGTAGTCCTCGTCCAGTTCTTTGATTTCCCGCTCCAGCCGGGCTAAGATGTTCGAGCTACCGGTCAAGGTCTTGATAAATTTCTTCTGCTTCGTCACCAAATTTTCAAAAGAAATCTCATCGATGTCTTTGAAATTATCCACCCGCAGCAAATTTTCCGTGCTGCTGCGCTTGCGGATGATGAGCTCCCGTTCCTTTTTGAGAGCCGCTACGGCTTCGGCGGCTTTCACCCGCTGGCTAGTGAGCTCTTCCAGCTCTTTGCGGATGAGGGCCATTTTTTCTTTGTTCGAGAAGCCCAGCACAAAGAAACGGCGGTCATCGATGCGATGGCGGTCATCCTTCTGGTGGCGCTTGCCCTGGGTCTTGATCTGCCCTTCCATGGAGAGGGCGAAATTGGCCTTTCTAAATTCCGACGCATTGTCTGCGCAGATGTGGTCGAAGCGATGGTACAGCTCTCCCGCCAGCCAGGACGCATAGGGCGACTCCCGCTTGATATTGATTTTCCGCGCCGCTGCTTTCGCAGGAAGGTCCGAGAGCGTGACCGGCGCGGTGTATTCGTCTACCCGATAGTACACCAGGCGGCGCCCTAAGAAATGCCCCTCCATCCAGTGAATCACCTTTTCATAAAGGCTCTCGGGCACCAGAAGGGACACACCAAATTCAGAGAGGAGACGCTCTAGCGCCCCTTCCCACGCCTGCTCGGAGGGCTTCACTTCCATGATTTCCCCGGCAAAGGGCATATCTCGCTCTGGCACCATCAGGTCCGTGCAAAGCTGCTTTCGGATGGAAATGAAATGCTCCGGGATATTACTGTCACGCTTGGAGAGGGAGGCGAGCTCTGCCTTATCAGCAGCGATCTTCTCTACGATATCTCGTTCGTGGCTGTCGGCTTCGAATTTCTTCTGATCTAGCGCATCGAAATCCTTGCTCAAGGTTTCCGAAAGAGCCGTCAATTCTCCGCGAACCGAGAGGAATTCTTCCAATGTCTTTGGTAAAGAAATCCCCAGAGCTTTGGCATAGACGCGGTACTCCTCGGCTTTCTTGGATACCCGGGCTAGGTCCTTTTCGTAAATCTGCAATTCTTTTTTCGCCGAATCCAAGCGGCTGCCGCCATTTTCCCAGCTTTCCTTCCGCTTGGTATTGATTTCCTCCTGCAAATGCTCCGCCTCGGCGGTGAGAGACAGGAGCCGGCTCTCCACGTCCTTCTTCCGGCGATCGCAGGATTCCAATTCCTTCTCTAAGAGCTGGATTTCCTCATTGGCCAGGTACGAGGGCACCCCTTCGGCCATGAGGTTCAGCTCATTTTCCTTCTTGCGGCAAGCATCATAGGCATCAGAGGCGGTGATGATGGGCGCGAGGAGATCCATCTTCTCCCGATCCCGCACGATGGCATCGTGGATGCTCTTGAGGTCATGGAAACGGGACAGGAGATGCTGGATATTTTCCTCCATTTCTCCCATATCCACATCGCCGAGCATATTTTTCCGCACGAAATCGGTGATACCATTCACCTTTTTCATGGACACGGTCTGCTGGAAGAGGTCCAGCGCGTTGTCCTGGGTGATGCCGAAGAGAGATTTGAATTTCACGGCGTAGGAATTGTAATCATTGTACACTTCCACATAGAGAGTCTTCTTCAGCCGCTTCTTCAGGTCCAGGATGTTGCTGCCAAAGTTTCCGAAATCCTTTTTGATGGACAGCGCTCTTTCGCCCACCACAAAGAAGCGGGTGGGCTTGTCGCTGCCGGGCGCGAAATAGAAAACCTGCGCCAGTGTCACGTGGGTGTCATTTTCCGTATCCGAAAAGACCGCCAGGATGACGGAGTATTTATTTTTATCGCGAAGCGCTACCGGCTCCTCTTCGCCGGACGCATTGCTGCGCTTCGCATAGTAGCCCCGCACATAGGAATTGAGCGAGCGTTCCTTGCTGCCGGAGTCGGCAGCTTTGTTGTAATTGATCTTCGGCTGCGGGATTAAGAGCGTCAAGATGGCATCCACCAAAGTGGATTTGCCGGAGCCGATTTCCCCGGTGAGAAGCGATGTATTTCCGCCCAATTCGAAAGGCCACACGGCGCCATCGAAGGTGCCCCAGTTGTAGACTTCCAGCCGGCGCATACGATAGCCCGGCCCCACCTCTTCGGCGGTCTGCGCCGCATCAAATAGATTCATGGCGTTCCTCCTTCTCCTCGGTCAAGGTCAAACCATTCTCCTCCATGTAACGGTCCAGCTCCTTATTAAATTCGCTGAGCCACGCCGCGTCCACGAAGCGCCGCAGGATGGGCTGCACCTCGTAGGTGAAATCATTGTCCTTCACGGCGTAGAGGATTTTCATATCCAGCGCCTTCTTGAAACAAGCGCGGATGGAATTCGTAAATTTCACTTCATCGGAAGTGTCAGGGAAATAGATTTTCATGCGAGAAACCATTTCCTCTTCCTTCACCACCAGCATGCTGTCTCCATTGGCGCCGTCGAATTCGTTGATTTCATTGCGAAGGAGGGCCAGGAAGAGACTCATCTTGAAGGTCAAAGGCTGCTTTTTCACCAGGTGGGGCAGCTCCTCGGTCTCCAGCTGTTTCAAGAACGCGTAGCCGCCCTCGGGGTCGATCACCAGGGACAGACCGATTTTCTCCATGTATTCATTGATGCGGTACTGCTCGGAAATGATTTCGTTCCAAAGCTCCAGCCGCTCCTCCTTATTCACCACGCCCTGCAAAAGCTGAATCAACGCAGTGGAAAATAAAATGTCTGCTTTCTCCATCAGTCTTCCCTCTTTTCAAAGATGATTCGATCCATGGTGACGAAGCGACTGCGCCCGTCGATGCCCTGGAAGAATATTTTTTCTTTCGCCGGTGTGAAATGGCAATTCTCCGTCTTCGCGATTTCCATATACGCCAAAAGCTCGAAGAGCCCCTTCTCCAAAGGAAATACATCCAGCACATCCTTCAAAGTCGCCTTCTTCTTTCCTTCCAGCACCGTTTCGATATGGTCCTTAAGGATCGCCTTATCCACATAGACCTGATTGAAAATCGCATCCAAGCTCCCGGTGTGTTCGCCGATTTCCAAAGAATCCTCCGCCAGCTCCATCTTCGCCGGCGGCATCTTCAACGGCCGCTCCATGGGGAGATCGATATCCGGCGCCGCCTCGTCGATCCACATGAAGGAGCGCTCCCGCTTCGGCGGCTTCTCCTTGATGGCCTTCGCCTTCTTCTCGATTTCCTTCACCTGGAAATAAATATTTTTCTTCTCCGCCAAATTGTTTTCATTGACGTACCAGCTGATCTGCTCCGAGAGCTTGGCGATGGTCTGCTGCACATCCTCGGCGCCATCCACCCAAGCCCGCTTGATGTGGAGCGCATTGTAGCGCCCCTCCTGGCTCTGCAATGCTTTGAGCGAAAGGATTTTCCTAAGCGTATCTTCGAAATCCTGCTGCTGCGACGACGCCATGAGGTAATCGAAAAAAGCCGCAAAGCTTTTCCCCTGGTCCGACTCCTCGATCACCTCTCGGTCCTCGATGAATTGCTCCAAGAGCGCGCCTTTCCCCTGCTCCCACTCATTCACTTCGTCGCGGAAATCATTGTAGATCCCCTGAAACCGATCCTTCACTTCGCGGAAATCAGAGAGGATCCCGGCCGCAATGTCCATGGCTTCTTGGAAACGCTCTTTGATCTGCACCTCATCCAGCACTTCCACTTCGCCGCCGGCCCGGAGCTTTCGGATCTTCTCATCTAGGATCGCCCGCTCCTTGCGCAGATACTCCAGCCGCGCCTTTTTATCCGGGTTCGCCTTGTGCTCGATTTCATGAAGAATATTAAAAAAGGTGTGAAGCCGAGACTCGGTACCGATGAAGCTCCGGCTCTTCAAATTTTCCAGCCACTCCACCGCCCGCTGCCCCGCGGTGGTGAGGTCGTAGTAAGTCATGTGATTTCTATAGAAACGACGAAGCCAGCGATGCTCCTCATCGGACCAACGGCGCAAATAAAATTTCGCTTCGCCCTCGATGTCCTCTTCCTCCGGTAGCTTCTCTCCGGCCAGCGCATGCTTCTCCTTGATCAGCGGACGCAAATCCAAAAGCAGCTGCGCCTCGCTTAGGTTTCGTACATTGTTCTCCAAAAATTCGCGATAAAAAAAGGCACAGCAGAATGGTGCATCATCAGAAGCCAAAAGCTTCCAGGACGCATTGCTGTGTCTCATCAATGCCAAGGAATCCAAAGCCATGAAACTATCTTGTGCCATTGCTTCTCCTCTTTGTAAAAAATAAGTGGAACTTCTCATGCTTCATTATATAAAAAGAAGTCCCCCTTATCAATGCGGGGACACCTTTTTATTTTTTTGATTTTTACGCTATCGGTTTTAGTGGTCAGTGGTCGATGGTCGGTAGTCAGGCCGCATCATGCCTTCTTTGGGAAGAAGGTGCCCACAGGGCGGATGATGGTTCACTCGTAGTCGATAATTGATCGTTGAGACACGCATAGTATATCCATCTCCTCTTTGGAATAGATTTTTGCAACATTTCACACTTTTCTATTCCAAAAACAAAAAATAGTCGGTGGTCGGTAGTCGGGCCGCATCATGCCTTCTTTGGGAAGAAGGTGCCCGCAGGGCGGATGATGGTTCATTCGTAATCGATGGTCGATCGTTGAGACACGCATAGTATATCCATCTCCTTTTTGGAAAGGATTTTTGCAACATTTCACACTTTTCTATTCCAGAAATAAAAAGTAGTCGGTAGTCGGGCCGCATCATGCCTTCTTTGGGAAGAAGGTGCCCGCAGGGCGGATGATGGTTCATTCGTAATCGATGGTCGATCGTTGAGACACGCATAGTATATCCATCTCCTTTTTGGAAAGGATTTTTGCAACATTTCACACTTTTCTATTCCAGAAATAAAAAGTTGTCGGTGGTCGGTAGCCTCGCACATTTCATGGCTTTCTGCCAAATAAAAAGCAGGAGCTTTGAAATATTTTTCAAAACTCCTGCACGAATAGGAAAACGATTACACGGTAGTGGAGAAGCATTCAAACGCGCCAGCCTATTTTAAAACTTGCGCCGCTTTCCAATTTGATGCGGCGCACCACCCCTTGCCCCCTGAACCCCGAACCCTTTCTGCCAACCGGTAATGCCCCAATGTTTCAGAAGAGTTTAACATTCAAAGCCTATTTCCCAAACACTTCATCCAGCACTTTCGCGATCTCTTTGATGGCGATGGGCTTCACGATGTGGCCATTCATGCCGGTCTCGAAGGCTTTTCTTCTATCTTCATCGAAGGCGTTGGCGGTCATGGCCACGATGGGGATATTGGCTTTCTTATTGCTCGGCAGCGTGCGGATTTCTCTTGTGGCAGTGTAGCCATCCATCCTTGGCATCTGGATATCCATGAGGATGAGGTCGTAGTAGTCCTCCGGCGCTTTGTTCATGATGGAGACCGCCTCGATGCCGTCTTCGGCGGTGTCGATGGTCATGCCGGTTTCTCCAAGGATGGCGGTGGCGATTTCTCGGTTCAGCTCATTGTCTTCTACGAGAAGGATGTGCTTGCCGCTGTAATCATAGGTTTCTTTTTCTACCGGCTTCACCTCGTCTTCCTTGCCGGACGGGCGGGTGAGGACGGAGCGAAGCTCGGACATGAAGATTGGTTTGGCCACGAAGGCAGTGACGCCGGCCTCGCGGGCTTCGCGCTCGAAGTCACCCCAATCGTAAGCGGTAAGGACGATGATGGGGATTTCTTCTCCGATGACCTTGCGGATGCGGCGGACGGTCTCGATGCCGTTCATGTCCGGCATGAGGTAGTCCACGATGTAGACTTTGTATTCGTCCTGCAGCTCGGAAGCGTCCTGGGCACGAAGGATAGCTTCTTTGCCGGAAGCGGTCCAGTCCGGGCGCATGCCGATGCTGCGGAGCATCTTGCACACGCTGCGGCAGGTATTGATGTCATCATCCACCACCAAAGAGCGGGCGCCCGCCAGCTCGGGGATTGGCTCGTACAAGATGGCCTGGCTGGCAAGGCGCATGTCCAAGGTGACCACGAATTGGGTGCCCTTGCCCTCCTCGCTTTCGACGGTGATGGTGCCGCCCATCATGTCTACGATATTTTTCGTGATGGCCATGCCAAGGCCGGTGCCCTGAATGCCGCTGACGGTGGAGGTGTATTCCCTAGCAAAGGTGTCAAAGACATGGGAAATAAATTCCTCCGACATGCCGATGCCATTGTCTTTGATGGTAAATTCGTAGGTGGTGTAGCCTTTCTTCGCGCACAATTTCTCGGCCAGGCGGATGATGATGTCGCCGCCTACCTGGGTGAATTTGATGGCGTTGCTGACGATATTGAGAAGTACCTGGTTCATGCGGAGCTTGTCGATCACTACGTCCTCGTGCTCTACGTCCTGGGTGTCGATGTAGAGATTTTGCTGCTTCGCATTCACTAGGCCCTGAATCATGGTGCGCAGGTCGTGAAGCAGATCCGGAATGTGCACCGGTTTCTCTTCCAGCTTTACGCTGCCGCTTTCGATGCGGCTCATGTCCAGGATGTCATTGATAAGGCTCAAAAGGTGGGTGGAGGAGGTATTGATTTTGGACAAATAATCCTCCACCAATTTTCTATTCTCGATGTGGGTCTGCGCCAGCGCCGTGAAGCCGATGATGGCATTCATAGGCGTGCGGATGTCGTGAGACATATTATTCAAAAAGGTAGTCTTGGCGCGGCTGGACTGCTCGGCGGCTGCCAGCGCCAGGGAGAGCTGCTCCTGCTGTTTCTTTTCGGCTGCCACCAAGTCGTCGATGGGACGATAGGCGAACATGACCTGGTAGGTATTTTCATTTCTATACACCGGCACCACGCGGATTTCGAAATATTCCAAGCCCTGGCTATTCGGTGTGGCCCGGTGGCGAGAAACGAAGCTCTCGTGGGTTTCCAGATATTTCATCAGGTGGTGGCGGTCCAGCTCCTCTAGGAAATGAGGCGCTGTGTCCTTGATGACTATATGCTCGAATGAGTACCGAATCCATTGCGAGAAGGAGCTGGCATGGCTCATCTTTTCATGCACATGGGCCGAGTCCTTCACCTTCACTGCCGTCATGGTGTCCTTCATGAGGTCGCAGTTAAAGACGGCGGTGTAGTCCATGCACAGCGCCTCCATCTGCGCCCGGCGCTGCTGCACCTCTCGGGTAATGCTATCTACATTTTGGAAACCGGCGATGACATAAGAAACATTTTTGGGTTTTACAAATTTGAATTGAAAATATTTCCTCTCGCCATCTTCCAAGATGCTGTAGTTGCCGGTGTATTCATCACTATGGGAAAGCTCTTCGCGCACCCTCTCCGGGCTGATGGCATCAAGCATCATATCCCGGTCAGCAGGGTGCACGCGCTCCATCACGTACTGAGTCGACACGGTGCGATGGTCATAGGATTCGCCGGCGGCCTTGGTGAAAAGGAAACGGTTCACAAAGCCATTCACCTTCAGCACCTTCACCTTTTCGTGCTCCAGATCCAGCAAAAGGATATTGGCATAGGTGTCCGAAAGGGCATTGAAAATCGCCAGCTGCTCTTCCCTCTGGGCCTGGTACTCTTCCAAAAGCTTTCGCTGTTCCGACTCCCGCTTCAAAGCCGCCTGCATCCGCTCCTCGGCTTCGTGTCTCTCATCCACCTGGATGATCATACCATTGGCACAAATCGGCGCGCCATCCGCTCTTCGATTGATATACGCTGTATCGCGATACCAGTGATAGACCCCGTGGCTATCCCGCAACCGATACTCGATGTCGTAGCTAGTCTTTTCCTTCTCATCGAAGACATGCTTCCGGTATTCCCGATTCACCCGGGCCTGATCCTCCGGATGGATTTTCTCAAACCAAATGGACCAGGGATCGGTGATTTCAAAGGGATAATCGTAGCCCACGATCCGCTTGAAGGACGGCGACCAGATGCAGCGACTCCGATTTCCTTTCGCGTCAAACTCATCATACCAAAGGCCGGCGGTGACGGAAGAATGCAGGAAATCAGAAACCGCATCGGTGAGGCCGATCTGCCTTTTGTACTCCAAGCTTTCATCGGCAAAGAGCCAGATGGAGAGATCCTTCTCCTCCTCCTTGTCCGAGTAGCGGCCCACTCGCAACTGGATGAAAGTGCCATCGGTCTTGCGATACGCCGCATTCACTTCCTGTCCGCTCATCAAAGTCTTGTAGACCCGCTCATAATCCAGCAAAATCGTCATCATGCCTCGATCCGCCGGATCGATGAAGTTATCCCGATACAGCTTCATACGGGTAGAGAAATGGTCATCCAGCCCCTTCTCCATCTCGCGGATATAGCCCGGGCGGAGCAAATCGCGGAAAGTATCCGTCCTGCGATCCACCACATATACGCCCAGGTATTTGGGTGCAATCATTTGTAAAAACTGCGCCGTGTCCCGCTTCTCATATTCCCTCAAAGCGCCCACCGCTTCGCTACGTCCCGCCATGGCTGTACCAACTTTCATTTGTAAATTATATTT